>DATJZY010000021.1 GCA_035577985.1 Candidatus Eisenbacteria bacterium | reverse complement strand
CGCTCCTGCAGCGCGCGCAGGATCTTCGCCTGCGTCTCGAGCGGCATGTCGCCGACCTCGTCGAGGAAGAGCGTGCCGCCGTCAGCCGCCTCGAACTTCCCCTCGCGCGCCGAGATCGCGCCGGTGAACGCGCCTTTCTCGTGGCCGAACAGCTCGCTCTCGACCAGCTCGCGCGAGAAGGCGGCGCAGTTCACCTTGACGAAGGGCTTGCGGCGGCGCGGGCTGTTGTAGTGGATGGCGTTCGCCACCAGCTCCTTGCCGGTGCCGCTCGGGCCGCGCACGAGCACGGTGAGGTCGGTGTCGGCGACCTTGCGGATCACGTCGAAGACCCGCTGCATGGCGGCGCTCTTCCCGACGATGTTCTCGAACTGGTAGGCGCCCGTCACCTGCTCCTGGAGGCGGCGGACGTCGCGTCGGAGCGTGACGCCCTCGAGCACCCGCTCGACCACCAGCTCCAGCTCGTCGTTGTCGAACGGCTTCGGCACGTAGTCGGCCGCGCCGAGCTTCATGGCCTCGACGGCCGTCCGCTCCGAGCCGTACGCCGTGATCATGATCACGGCGGTGTCAGGCGCGTGCTCCTTCACCCAGCGCAGCACGTCCATTCCGGACTCGCCCGCGAGGTTGAGATCGGTGATGACGAGGTGCACGGCGCCGCGTCCGAGCCGCGCGACGGCCTCGGTGACGGACCGGGCGGTGTCGACCTCGTGCCCGCGCGCCGCGAGCAGGCGCTGGATCGCGATCCCGATCGCGCGCTCGTCGTCGACGACGAGGATGCGCGCCATCACCATGTCGCCTCCAGGGGCAGATGGATCTCGAAGGTGGTGGCGCCGGGGTGGCTCGTGACGTCGATGCTGCCGCCGTGCGCGTCGATCGTGCGCTTGGCGATCGCGAGCCCGAGACCCGTGCCGCTCGGCTTCAGCGAGACGAAGGGCTCGAAGATGCGCACGAGCGCGTCGGCGGGAATGCCGGAGCCGTTGTCGGTGACGCGCAGCACGGCGCTGCCGTCGCTCGCGACGGCCCCCAATCGGAGCCGCTTCTCCGCGGCGCCGTTACCGAGCGCGTCGACGGCGTTCTCGACCAGGTTCACGAGCACCTGCCGCAGCTTCTCCCGGTCCACTCGTGCCACGACGCCGTCGCGCGTGTCCACCTCGGCCGCGATCCCGGCGGCCGCGAAGCGCGCCCGGAAATCGGCGGCGGTCGCGCGTACGAGTGCGCCCAGATCGACGGTGTCGAGCCGGAGCTCCTCGCGGCGCGAGAAGCGCAGGAGGTCGCGCACCTGCTGCTCGACGCGCTCGAGCTCGACGAGGATGATCTCGGCGTGCTCGGCGTTGAGCGCCGACGTCGGATCGCGTGCGAGCTGCTGGGCCAGGCTGCGGGCGGCGGTCACGGGGTTGCGGATCTCGTGCGCGAAGCGCGCCGCCAGCTCGCCGATCGCGGCGAGCTTCTCGGCGTGCGCGAGCGAGCGCTCGACCGCCCGTGTCCGCTCGAGGAGCGCGGCCCCGGCGAGCAGGAGCGCGAGCTGGTCGACGAACGCTTTGAACGCGGCAGCGTCGTCCTCGCGGAACGTCCCGCCGAAGAAGCCCGTGTTCATGAAGAGATGCCCCCACCGCCGCCGTGGGCTGTCGACCGCGGCCGCGCCCAGCCCCACGTTCGCCTCGACCAGCGCCTCGCGCAGGGCGAGAGGCAGCTCTCGCAGCTCGCTCGAGCCATACGAGCCCGCGGGGAGCGCATCGATCGCCGCGCCGCGCGGCCAGACGCTCAGCACGGGATCGAGACGGAAGTCGCCCACGACGACTGGCTCGCGGTCGCGGAAGATCATCGCGGCCCCGGGAATCTGGCGCACGCGGACCAGCTCGGCGAGGACGCGCCTCACGCACTCGACGACGCCGAGCTCGGGCGAGAGACCGTGCAGGAATTCCTGCAGGTCCTGCGCCTGGCGGCGGCTCCGGCGCACCACGATGCGCGTCGCGAGCGCACGCAGGAGCTCCTGGCCGCCCGTGAACACGGCCAGGATCGTCACGATCGCGCCGAATCCGAGAAGCGGATGATAGGCTGCGTCCACTCGCGGGATGGCGAACGTCAGCGTCCCCACGACGCCGGCCGTCGCCGCGAAGAGGACGGTGAGGACCACCAGCTCCGGCAGGACCCACCCCAGCATCCGCACGGCCATCGGCGCCGCGATCGCGAGGCCGAGCACGACTTCCCAGGCGACGTTGGCCAGCTCCTCGCCGCCCGCAAGCCACACGAGCGGCGCGATCGCGAACGTCGTCACGATGCCGATCTTGACCAGGACGACGTCGGGTCCACGCACCTCGCCCGCGTGCTCCGGTCCCCACGCGCCGGGACGCGCGTTGCGGAAGAACTGCACGAGGCAGAGCGCGCCCAGCACCGCGAACCCGATCTCGAAGACGTGGTGGCCGATCTCCTGCTGGTCCGGTGTCGCCCCGGGGCGCAGGCGCAGTGTGAGCGACGTGGCGGCGACCCCGGCGGCGATCCCGTAGTCGAGAAGGAGCCACGCGGCGCTCGGGCGTCGCTCGGGAAGCGGCAGGAGACGAAGCAGGTGCGCGAGGAGCGCGATCGTGACCAGCCAGGACACCTCGACCGCCGCGTTCCATGGCGTCCGCACGACGGCCATGATGTCGTGCGGCGTCGCGCCCGGAATCAGCGACTTCGCGAGCAGGATGAAGTAGTGCGCCGCCAGGGCCGTCGTGACGATGGGCATCAGGCGGAAGGCGCGGCTGCGCGGCCGGCGCACCCGGCGGAAGACCCACATCTGCCGCGCGATCACGGTGAAGAGCAGCGCGGGGACGAGGTACAGGCCGGCGGCGATGAGATCGCGCGTCGTCATGTCGTCCCCTGGGATCGCAATGGCGATGCCAAGCTATAACCCAAGCCGTTCCCGGCCCGCATCCCGTTCGATGCACGTCCGAGCATGCGGCCGGGGCGCATGCCGGGGGTTGCGGAGCCGACCCGCTGCCGGACCCCACCGCCGGAATCCTCGCGGCTTTTCCGGCGCGACCACCGTGGCACGAGCCGTGCTCATGGCAGACCGCAGGAGGTGCGTATGGTCCCGATGATCGACACCCTGATCCCCGGAATGGCGACGGCGGTCCTGGCGGTCGGACCGGCCTTCCTCGGCGTCATCATCGCCCTGCTGGCGGGGGTGGCGTGGCTCGGGGCCGGCGCGGCCGAAGAGCTTCGTCGCAGCGCCGCGCGCGAGTGGGAGGCCCGCACGCCCGATCCGGCCGGTCGTCACATCGACGATCGCCTCGCCGCGTGAGGAGCGCCGCCATGCACGCCGCGATCGCCCTCGACGCCGCGACGCCTCCGGAGCACGAACGCCGGGCGACGCGAACCGAATCGTACCCCGCGCTGCTCGGACGGCTCTCGCGCCTCTCGGTCAGCAAGCACTTCGACGCCTACGCCGACGTCGACTGGGATGCCCCCGGGCGCGCGATCGACGTCGAGGATCCGTGCTTCGAGATCGGCGACGACGAGCCGCTCGGCAGGACCGCGTGGTATCGCGCGCAACCGGCGGCGATCCGTGCGCGCCTGGGTCTCCACCTGATCGCGAGCCAGGTGAAGCTCGGCCTCGAGTTCGAGCGCACGCTGAAGCAGGGCCTCCTCGAGTTCGCGTCGACGCTCGAGGACGGCGCGCCCGAGTTCCGCTACGCCTACCACGAGGTGATCGAGGAGGCGCAGCACTCGCTCATGTTCCACGAGCTGGTGCAGCGCATCGGGCTCGAGGTGCCGGGCCTCGGATGGCTCGACCGCATGGGCTCGCGCCGCGTCGCAAAGCTCGGCCGGAAGTTCCCCGAGCTGTTCTTCCTGTTCGTGCTGGGCGGCGAGGAGCCGATCGACCACGCTCAGCGCGAGGTCCTGCGTTCCGGACGCCCGGTGCACCCGCTGCTGCGACGGGTGATGCAGATCCACGTCACCGAGGAGGCGCGACACATCTGCTTCGCGCGCGAGTACCTGCGCCACCACGTGCCGATGCTGCCCCCCAGGCGCCGCGCGTCGCTGGCGGTTCAGGTCCCGCTCCTCCTGGCCGACATGACGAGCCGCATGATGTACCCGCCCGCCAACGTCGTGCAGACCTATCGCATGCCGCGCGAGGTCGTCACCGAGGCGTTCACCCGCAATGCACAGCATCGGGCGTTCGTGATGGAGTCGCTGGCCGAGGTCCGTCAGCTGTGCGTCGAGTTGGGGCTGGTAACCTCGTTGACGCGGCCGCTCTGGCGGCGACTCCACATCTGGGACGACGCCGCGCTCGCGGCCTGAGCCACCTCCCCGCCGGCCGCCTGCGTGTGGTGCTATCGCCACATAGCAGCGGCGGCGCTACGTGCGGTTTGCAGCGCTCGCGGTCGGGCGAGGGGATCGCCGCGTTTCCGGGCCTTTTCGACGGCCCCGGCATGGCACGCCCGCTGCTCTCTACCGAGCAGGAGGTAGGCGGCAATGATGACCCAGATCATAACGATGACGTCCAGTGGGGCCCTGACGAAGGCGATGCTCGAGCCGATCGCGTTCACGCTGGGGCTCGCGGTTCTCGCGGGGGCGTGGTGGCTCGTCGGCCGTATCGGGGAGTCGGCGCGGCGCTCGGCCGCGCGCGAGTGGGAGGCACGGCACGCCCTTCCGCCGGTGGACGGGGATCGCCGTGTCGCGGCGTAGCCGCGGGATCACCAGTGCCGATGCGGGCGCGGCAGCGGGTCGTACCAACCCCAGAAGTACGGGTACCAGTACGGCCCCCAATAGGGGCCCCAGTAGTACGGGCCGCCGTAGTAGACCGGCTGCACGTAGGTGCGCTCGGGCCACAGGTAGACGACTTCGGCCGCCACATGCGGGAACGTGTAGTCGTAGTCGCCGATCTTCTCGGACACCGAGCCGTCGATCGTCCCCACGACCGTCACCTCGCGCTTGGGCGCGTAGATGCTCGGATCCCAGAATCCGGGTGCGCAGGCGACGAAGCGTCCCGTGGAGTTGTCGGTGGGACGCGGTCGCGCACGGCTGTCGAGCACCAGGGCGAGCACCTGGAAGCAGGTCGCGTCCTTGCCCGGCGTCGTCTCGACGATCGCGCCCCCCCACCGCACGCGCCCTCCGGAGTAGTCTTCGCTGCGCGCGTCGGCGACCGTCGTGGGCGGGAACTCGCCGGAGAGCGGCGCCGGCGGCCGCGGACAACCCGCGAGGAGCACCGCCGCGACGACGAGCGCGAAGCGCGACATGCACGCGAAGCCTAACCCCGGCGCCCCGCCCCGTCGACCACCCCGGCTATCGCATCTGCCAGGCGCTCGACGCCGCGATCGATCTCGCGCTCGGGAACCCCGGCGTAGCCGAGCAGCAGGCCGTCCTCGCGACGTGGCCCGAGATGGTGCACCGAGAGCGGGCGCACCGATATGCCCGCGCGAAGCGCCGCCTCCGCGACCGCCTCGTCACCGACGCCCCGTGGGAGTCGTCCGACGACGTGCATGCCGGCCTGGCTCGGCCCGATCGTGAGGAGCCCGGCCAGGCGGCGCTCGGCCGCGCGGAGAAGCCGCGTCTGCCGGCGTTCGTAGAGCGTCCGCATCCGCCGCACGTGCGCGGCGAAATGCCCTTCGGCGATGAAGTCGGCGAGCGCCGCCTGGACCACGACCGCCGCGCTGTGGCCGGTGTGCCGCATGCCGGTCGCGAACGCGTCGACCAGCGCCTCGGGAACCACGAGATAGCCGACGCGCAACGCGGCGAAGACGGTCTTGCTGAAGCCGCCCACGTAGATGACGCGGCCGCTCGCATCGATGCCCTGCATGGCGGAGAGCGGCCGTCCGTCGTAGCGGAACTCGCTGTCGTAGTCGTCTTCGAGGATCCATGCCCCCGAGCGCGCCGCCCAGTCGATGAGCGCGAGCCGGCGCGTCAGGCTCATCGTCACGCCGAGCGGCATCTGGTGCGACGGGCTCGCGTAGGCGACCTTCGCATCCGGCGCGAGCCGCGCGCCCGCCGCGACGTCGAGCCCTTCCGCGTCGACCGGGACGGCGATCGGCCGTGCGTCGGCGGCGAGGAGCGCGCCGCGCGCGCCCAGATATCCGGGCTCCTCGATCCACGCGGCGTCACCGGGATCGAGCAGCATGCGGCAGGCGAGGTCGAGCGCCGCCTGGGCACCCGCCACCACGATCACCTGCGCCGGACGACAGACGACGCCGCGCGCGGCGCCGAGGTAGCTCGCGATGGCCTCGCGCAAGGCGGGATGGCCGGCCGCGTAATGGTACCCGAGGCTGCCTTTGGTCGGCGTCCGCGCGCGGCGGGCGAGCAGGCGGGCCCAGGTTTCGATCGGAAACGCGTCGACGGCCGGAAGTCCGACCTGGAAGGCGCGGATGTCGACGCCTCCGGTGGCGCGACGCACGCGCGCGAGGGATTCGCCGCGGCGCGAGAGCACCGGCCGCGGCCCCGGCGTTTCGACGCGCGACGACGGCCGCGCGTGCAGCAACGCCTCGGGACGGATCGTCGCGACTCGCGTTCCCGATCCGACGCGCGACTCGAAGTAGCCTTCGTTCACGAGCTGCTCGAAGACGGCGACCACCGTGTTGCGCGCGATGCGGAGATCGCCGGCCAGGACGCGGCTCGCCGGCAGGCGCGTCCCGGGCACGAGACGTCCCGAGAGCACGGCCTCGCGAAGCGTGCGATAGAGCTGCGCCTGGAGCGGAAGCGCCGCCCGCCGGTCGAGCGCGAGCGTGCCGAGGATCGCGGGTGCCGTCGCCATGGGCCGACCCTAGCGCGATGATTGGCACCACGGCAATCAACGAATTGGATCTTCTCATGGGACCAATCAAGGTGTACGCCCACCGGTATCATGGAGACCACGCTACAGACCGAGCGCACCCGGGTCCGGCGGCTTCCGCAGCGGGCCGCCTACGACCGCGAGGCCGTCTACGCGATCCTCGACGCGGGGTTCCTGTGCCACGTCGGCATCGTCGAGCGCGGCCAGCCGGTCGTGATCCCCACCGCCTACGCGCGCGTGGGCGACGCCATCGTGCTGCACGGCTCGAGCAAGAGCCGCCTCGTCGAGGTGCTGTCGTCCGGCGCGCCCGCCTGCGTCACCGTGACGCACACCGACGGGTTCGTAATGGCGCGCTCGGCCTTCCACCACTCGATCAACTACCGCTCGGTCGTGATCCTCGGTCGCGGCGAGCCGATCACCGGCGAGGCCGAGAAGAACGCGGCGCTCGAGGCGTTCATGGAGCACCTGCATCCCGGACGCTGGGCGGTCGTCCGACCGCCCAACCCGCAGGAGCTGAAGGCGTGCGGCGTGGTGCGCATCCCGATCACCGAGGCGAGCGCCAAGGTACGGACGGGCCCGCCGCTCGACGACGCGGAGGACATGACGCTCGACGTCTGGGCCGGCGTCGTTCCGCTGACGCTCGAACGGGGGACGCCGATCCAAGACCTCGGATGATTCGGGAGGGCGTCGCCGGGCACGGCGACGCCGACGCGCTCGCGGGGTTCCGCGAGCTGGCGCGGGCGAACGCCGACCGTCTGCGCCAGGGCGAGCGGCTGCGCGGCCTCGCGGTGGCGATCGATCCCTGCGCTACGCCGAGTGGGTCACGGGCAGGCGCATCATGTCGGCGAAGTTCCCGGCGTAGAACGCCGCCTTCTCCGCCTCGGTGCGACCCGCGAGCGACGCCTCGAAGCGCTTGAGCGGGTTGCGGCCGCCCTCGACGTGCGGATAGTCCGACGAGAACATGAACACCTCGGGACCGCAGCGTTCGATCAACCGCCCGACGTCCTCGGTCGGGTACGGCGTCACACGCACCTGGCGTCGCACGTACTCGCTCGGTCGCAGGCTGAGCTCGCGAATGCGGCTCTCGGTGCGTCCGAACGTGTCCTTCACGATCTCGAGCCGCTCGAGCCACGCCGGCACCCACACGGCGCCGAGCTCGATCACGCCCACCTTGAGACGCGGGAACTTCTCGAGGATCTGGTCGAAGACGAGCGCGGCGAGCGCGACCTCCACCCAGTGGCTGACGGCCATGTAGAGCAGGCCGGTGAAGTTCTCGCCGCCGCCGTGGAAGTCCGTCTGTCCCTCCCAGCCGTTGTTCGAGAACCCCTTCGCGATCTTGCGGGGGGCGTCGTTCTCCACGTGGAAGAGTAGCGGCACGCCGCGCTCCTCGAGGAGGGCGTAGAGCGGGTGGAGCGCAGGATGGGTGATCGAGTGCGCCGCGGGAGGAATCGGCGAGATGGTCACGCCCTTCACGCCGGCGTCGAGCGCGAACCGGGTCTCGGCGATCGCACGTTCGGGGACGGTCAGCGGGACGAACGTCACCGGCAGCAGGCGTGGGTCCGGCGCGCAGAACTCGACCATGCCGCGCGTGAGCGCACGCGAGGTCGCGTAGCTGAGATCGACGTCGCGCACGAGCTCGGACTGGCCCGGCGCGAAGGTGGAGAAGACGAGCTGGGCGGCGAAGCCCAGGTGGTCGAGCGCGCGGCTGCGGTCCTCTCGATGGAACGCGCCGTACGCATCCCAGCTCTTGCGTGTCATCAGCTCCGCCTCGTGACGCTCGCGCTCCGCGGGATCGCCGGCGCGCCGGCGGCCTCGATCGATCATCCGCTGCGCCTGCTCCGGGAGGCCCGTCCCGCCGAGCGAGAACGGACGGATGCGATCGCGGAACGGCGGGTCGGCGTACGCCGGGAGCCACTCCGGCGTCTCCATCAGATGCGAGTCGGCGTCGTAGTACGAACGTCCCTCCGCGTACGGCATGGCCGCATTCGACGCCCACCCGAGGGCGGCGGTCAAGAGACCCGCGGGTCGCGTCTTGCAGAATGGCGCTCCATCGGTGGAAGCTCGGGGCCTCTGCGAGCCCGAGCGATGGCGAACACCCCCCGACCGGTTTTCGAGCTGCGAAGCGGCGAGACCTGGCGCGATCCGTTCGGATCATACGCGGCCCTGCGTGACCGCGACCCGGTGCACCACGCCGCGTGGGGAGACTTCTGGGTCCTCTCGCGCTTCGAGGACGTGTGGGCCGCCGCGGGCGACCCAGCCACGTTCTCTTCGGCGCAGGGGCTGACCGTCAGCTACGACGAGCTGAAGGCGACCGGGCTCGGCGACGCCATGCCGATGGTGTTCCTCGATCCACCCGCCCACACCGCCTTCCGGCGCCTGGTGACGAAGGATCTGACGCCACGCAAGGTCGGGACGATCGAGCCGGCGGTGCGCGAGTTCGTCGTCGAGCGCATCGAGTCGGCGCGGCGTGCCGGCGAGGTCGACATCGTCGCTCACCTCTTCAAGCCACTGCCGAGCTTCGTGGTCGCGCACTATCTCGGGGTGCCGACCGAAGACCGGCCGCTCTTCGACCGATGGACCGAGGCGATCGTCCAGGCCGCTTCGAGCGACGCCGCGCCCGCGTCGAGCGAGCCCTTCACGGAGCTCCTGGGCTACTTCGTCAGCTTGGTCGCCCGGCGACGTGTGGAGCCGGCGGACGACATCGTCTCGGACCTGACCCGGCTCGGCGAGGACGACGTGTCGCTCGCCCGGATCCTCGGTTTCGCGTTCACGATGGTGACCGGCGGCAACGACACGGTGACGGGCATGCTCTCGGGATCCATCTGCCTGCTCACCGAGCGACGTGACCAGCGTGCCCGGCTGCTCGAGGACCCGGCGCTCGTCCCGAACGCCGTCGAAGAGCTGCTCCGGCTGACGTCCCCGGTGCAGAACCTCGCCCGCACCACCACCCGGGACGCCCGGGTGCGCGGTGTCACGATCCCGGCCGGCAAGAAGGTGCTCCTGTGCTACGCGGCGGCGAACCGTGACGAGCGCGAGTTCGGTCCGACCGCGGGCGAGCTGGAGGTCGACCGCCGGATCGCCAAGATCCTCGCCTTCAGCTACGGGACGCACTACTGCATCGGCGCCGCGGCGGCGCGCCTGCAGGCGCGCGTGGTGCTCGAGGAGCTCCTGGCGCGCTGTCCGGACTTCGAGGCGGACGTCGCCGCGGGACGCTACGCGCGAGGGAGCTACGTGCGCCGGCACGACAGCCTGCGCGTGAGCTGCGCCTGACGACTACAGCGTGCCCGCGAGGGCCTCGGCCCGCGTCTGGCCGTCGGTGAGGAAGAGCACCAGCGCGTCGCGGCAGCCCGAGGAGAGCTTGTGCTTCTTCACCGCCTTGTTCGCGACCGGGATGCCGCCGCCGAGCGTCTTCGCCGCACGCGTGGCCCTGCGCTTCGCGCGCTTCCCGCTCCCGATGTCGCGGGCCTTCTGGAGCAGCGCCTGCGCCTTTCCGAAGCGCTTCGTCACACCGCGCGGCAGCGTTTCGCCCTGGCAGGCTAGGGCGTCGAACCCGCCCTCGTCGAAGATGCAGGTCGCCGAATCGAATCCGGTGCGCTGATCGTGGAGGCAGCAGCCGATGCCCGCGCCGCTGCACCCGTCCTGCGTGCACGGATCGCCGTCGGCGCATCCCTCGACGGTGCACGGAGGCGGCCCGATCGTGAAGCAGAGCGAGAACTCGGACGTCTCGACGCCCTCGGCCGAGGCCGTCGCCGTCACCACCTGGCCGGGATCGGCGGAGCCCCCGACCGTGGCCGAGAAGCTCTGCACGCCGCCGCTCGCCGTGATGGTCGTGGAGCCGAGGAACCGGGCCCCTTCGCCGGCGCCGGACGGATCGCAGGTCGGGTTGGCGAAGAACTCGAGGCGATAGGTGCCCGGCATCGCGTCGAGCGTTCCCGCGATCGTGGTCGGACCGCCACAGCCGCCGAGGGCGCTCGTCAGCACCGGGAAGTTCTGGAAGCCGAGCCCGTTCACTCCGATGTCGCCGTCGCCCGCGTCGTTCGGCGTGATGCCGTCGCCGCCGAAGTCGATGCCGAGTCCCACGTTGTCGCGGATCACGTTGCCGAGGATCGCGGTCGGCGCGCCGGCGTCGGGCGAGAACAGCACGCCGCCTTCCTGGTTGTTGGCGATCGTGTTGCCGGTGATCGTCGTATCGAACGCACCACCGATGACGGCGATGCCACCCTCGGTGTTCCCGAGCGCGACGCTGCCGCCACGGTCGACGCCGATGGCGTTGTTCTGGACGACGGTGCGCGTCGATACCCCGGCGATGATGATCCCGCTCTTGAGGCTCGCTCCGATGACGTTGCCCGCGCCCTTCGCCGTCCCGCCGATCACCGTGTCCTCCGAGGAGAGGTCCACGATGATGCCGTCGAAGTCGTTCCCGATCGCGACCGTGCCGCCGGCGTCCGTTCCGATGAGGTTCCCCACGATCGTCGTCCCGTTCGCGCGGACCCGGATGCCGGCGCCGGGGCTACCCGCGATCACGTTGTCGATGACCGTGGTCATGGGGCCGTCGACGACCACGGCTTCGGAGGTGGCGCCGAGCTTCGTCGTCCCGGTGCGATCGAGACCGATCACGTTGTTCTCGATACGATTTCCGGTCGCGCCCGGGAGACTGACCTGGACCTGCCCCATGATGACGTTGCGCGCCCCGAGCGTGGAGCCGCCGATCGTGCTGTTGGTGCCGCCGTACACGAGCACGTTCGTACCGTGCCCGACACCCGTGGAGTCGAGACCGGTCGTCCCCGCCCGGTCCGTCCCGAAGAAGTTCCCCTCGACGGTCGTGCGGGTGGCGGGGGCCTCGATCGACACCGCGTGGGTGAATACGTTCACGACCAGACCGCGAACGGCACAGTCGGCCGCCTGGATGCGGATCGCGTAGCTCGGTGCGAACACCGAGGGCGGCGTGGTGACCTCGACCGCGAGCACGGCGTTGCTGCCGTTCGTGAGCGTGTTCCGGCTGGACCCCGTCTGCGTGTATCCGTCGATCGTGAGCGGCTGGGTGATGATCGGCAGCTCGCCGTTGAGGACGATCGCCGGTGGATTCGACCCCAGGTTGAACGTGATCGTGTCGGCCTCGGCCGTCGCGTTCGCCGCGGTGATCGCGTTGCGAAGCGTGCCCATCCCGGAATCGGCGGTGCTCGTCACGGTGAACACCGCGGCTCCCGCCTCCGAGACGAGACCGATCGCGAAGAGGACACCCGTCCAGCCGGCACGCATGCCTCCGTCATGGGGGATGGGAGGCCCCAGCGTCAACTGGGCGGCGCGCTAGCGAAAGTCGCCCATGTCCTCGTGCTCGATGCCGAAGTGGTGCGCGATCTCGTGCACGACCGTACGCACGACTTCTTCTTCCAGCTTCGCGCCGTCGCGACAGGTGATCTCGTGCGAGCGCTTGAAGACGATGATCGTGTCGGGATCGTCCGTGCTGAGCGCACTGCGCTGGGGCCGCGGCACCCCGTGGTAGACGCCGAGAACGAACGGGTCCTCTGAGTCGAGCGGCGGATAGTCGTCGACGGTGACGACCGTCTGCCGCAGGTACTTCTGGAACCGCCGCGGGATGTGATCGATCGCGCGCTCGACCAGCACGTCGAACTCCTCGGCCGAGAGTCGCAGCGGCACGAAGAACTGCTTGGGGTGGAGGCGCGCCGCGCGGGCGAACTCGCGATCGGCCTCGGCGGCGCGGCCGAGGCGATCGAGGCAGAGTCCGCGGTCGTGGTGCAGGCTCGCGCGCTCGTCGTCGTCGCGCAGCTTCGCCGCCCGCCCGAGATCGTCGAGGGCTGCGAGCGCGTCCTCGAAGCGTCCGAGGTCGAGGAGCACCGCGGCCCGCTCGCGTCGCGGCCAGAAGCGCCGCGGCGCCCGCACGAGGATGGCGTCGAGCACCTCGAGCGCGGGGGCGAGGCGGCCGTCCTCGCTCGCGAGCATCGCATCCCATTCCATCATGTCGATGGATTCCGGAAAGCGCGTCCGCCCGCGCTGGACCTCGCGACGCAGCGCCCGCGCGTCGCCCTGTCGATCGAGCTCCTCGATGCGGTCGAGGAGCCGCCCGAGGGCTTCCTCGTCGCGCGGCGTCACGAGTCCGCGCCGAGAGCGCGTCGCATGCGCGCCGTCATCTCGGTGGGCGTGTAGGGAATGCGTGGCCCAGGAGGTCCGGGCGGCCCGAGGGCGATCCGCACGAGCAGGAAAGCCGGCCCTTCCTTGGCGAGAAACGCCGGCACCTGCCCCGTGAGCTCGGCGGGCGTCTCGACGCGCCCGACCCAGGCATAGCCCGCCGCGCGCGCGACCGCGTCGAGCCGGACGCGATCGGAGATGGTCCGCTGCCCGCCCGTCGAGGCGTGCGCCGCGTTGTCGAAACAGACGTGGAGGAGGTTCGTCGGCGCCGCGACGGCGATCGTCGCGAGGGTGCCCATGTTCATCAGCACGTTGCCGTCGCCATCGAGCACGAGGACGCGGCGCGAAGGGCGCGCCGTGGCGATGCCGAGACCGATCGACGAGGCGAGCCCCATCGACCCGATCATGTAGAACGACGCGTCGCTGTCGCGCGCGCCGTACGCCGCGCGCGACATGAAGCCATTCGAGCACACGCACGCCTCGTTCGTGAGCCGAGGCATGATGATCGCGAGCGCGTCGGCGAGCGTCATGGGCTAGCCGTGGGTCGTGAAGAGCCCCGGCCTAACGACCAGGGCCACCGGCTTGCGGGTCGCCCGCAGGCGCTCACCGGCCCAGGCGACGTCGCCGGCGAGCGCGTCGGGCTCGGGCGCGCGCCACGGGATGCCGAAGAGATCGAGCAGCCGCGGCATCACCTCGCCCATCACCAGGTGCTCGGGGGCATCCTTGCCCGCCATGCCGCGCCAGGTGACCAGCACGAGGCACGGCATCTCGTACAGGAGATGGAGCGACGCGAGGGCGTTCAAGCACACGCCGAGACCCGAATTCTGCATCACGACCATCGGCAGCTTGCCGCCGAGGTAGGCGCCGGCGGCGACGCCGAGCGCCGCGTCCTCGCGCGTCTCGCCGTGATAGAGCTCGCGCCGCTCGAGCTCGGCGATGACCGGGCCGACCAGCGAGCAGGGCACGCCGGTCGCGAAGTCGATGCCGGCGGTGAGAAGCGAGTCGACGAATCGATCGGCCGGGAACGCCACTCAGCTCTGCACTTCGCGCCAGGCGCGGCGATAGTCGTCGAAGCTCTCGATCTCCATCCAGCCCTTGTGGATCTCGACCGCGACCACCGGCTCGCCGCGGTCGATGAGCGCCTGGAGCACGTGCGTGAGGCTCGCGCGCTCGAGGCCCTCCGCACGCCGCGATTCCAGCTCCGCGTGCATCTCCTTGAGGCGGGTCGCGGCCGTCTTCGAGAGCGCCGTGAGCCCGATGAACTCGCCGTGCGCCTCCTCGGGCCGCACCTCGGGACCGATGCGGAGCACGCGGCTCCCCTGCTCGGCGGCGACGAAGCGGCGGCCCTCGGGCGGGGCGTCGGTGACGACGAGATCGTGTCCCGTGGGTGCCTGCCCCGCCCGCAGGAGATCCGGGAACGAGCGATCGACGACCACGGCGATGTCGGCGGGCGCGCGCAGCAGGCGCTCGAGCACGCTCTGCTCGAAGACGATGTCGCCGTACAGCACGACCACCGGGCCCGTGAGCGCCTCCTCGGCGCGCATCAGCGAGTACAGCTCGCCCGTCTCGCGAAAGCGGTCGTTGTCGACCAGCCGGGCGCCGGCGACGTGGACCTGCTGCTTCTTGTAGCCGCGCACGATGGTCACGTCGCGGATACCGGCCTCGTGAAGCGATTCCACCTGCCGGTCGAGGATCGTCTTGCCCTTCACGTCGAGCATGACGCGGGGGCGATCCTGGTCGGGCAGCAGGGTCTGCGTGTCCGTGCCGGCGGCCAGGATGACGGCCTGCGGCGCCTCGGGACCGGCGAACAGGAACCGCTTCTCGTTCGCCTTGAGCTCCGGAACGCCGACCAGGCGATAGACCTCCTCGAGCGGGACGATGTGCGCCTCGACCGACGAGACCTTCTCGGTCTCCCGCATGCGCCGGAGGGCGTCGCGCATGGCGACGATCGCGGCGCGGAGCGGCTGGTTCGCGAAGATGGCGAGCCGAAAGCCCGCGCGTGCGAGCTCGGCGGTGCTGACGTCCGGGTAGGTCGTCGGGACGGCGACCAGCGGCACGGGGCGATCCCACGCCGCCCCGAATGCGGCCAGCTCCGTGAAGTCCTTCGCCTTCGAGTGGACGAGCACCGCGTCGGCGCCGGCATCCGCGTACAGGCGGGCGCGCAGCAGGGCCTCGTCCTGCCCCATCCCGACGATGAGGGCCTCGGTGCGCGCGATCACCGCGAAGTCGCGGCTCCGGCGCGCGGCGACCGCAGCCTCGACCTTGCGGGCGTGCTCCTCGGGCGCAACCAGGTCGCGACGCACGCCGGCGTAGAAGGAGCACCGCTTCGGGAACTCGTTGTCCTCGATGCAGATCCCCGCGGCCCCGGCGCGCTCGAACTCCGTCACCGTCCGCATGACGTTGATGGCGTTGCCGTACCCGTTGTCGCAGTCTGCGACGACGGAGATCTCGACCGCGTCGCAGATGCGCCGGACGGCGTCGAGCGTCTCCGTCAAGGTCAGGATGTTCGCGTCCGGGACGGCCTGGACGGCGGAGATACCGAAGCCGCTGGCCCAGATGGCATCGAAGCCGGCCTCTTCGGCGAGCTTCGCCGAGAGGGCGTCGTGCGCACCCGCGGCAAGGAGAACCGGGTGATCCGGCCGGGGCTGCCGCAGGCGGGGCATGAGAGCCTCTCGCATGGGAAGGCGGGTTTATAGCGGTGGGTCGGTGGCCCAGCAATGGGATTGTTCTGCTCGGTGATACGACGTTGACCGCCCGTATGGTTGCGCGTCCATCATCGGTCATATACCACCCTTACTTACCGCTCGGTCAGCACCGCAATATGACCGTCGCGTGTCTCCTTCAGGGAGGAAGAAGATGCGGACCCTTTTCCTCAACCCGCCCTCGTACGACGACTTCGACGGGGGAGCAGGCGCTCGCTACCAGGCAAAACGCGAGGTCTGGTCGTTCTGGTACCCGACCTGGTTGTCCTACCCGGCAGGCATGCTGCCCGGGGCACGGCTGCTGGATGCGCCGCCCGAGCACATGACCATCGATCAGGTGGTCGCTGTCGCCAAGGACTTCGACCACATCGTCATCCATACGAGCACGCCGTCCTTCCGCGCCGACGTCCGCACCGCCCAGGCGCTCAAGAGCGCCAAGCCCGACACCGTGATCGGCTTCGTCGGCGGCCACGTGACGGCGCGCCCGGAGGAGTCCCTGCGCTTTGCGGGCGTCGTCGACTACGTCGCGCGCAAGGAGTTCGACATCGCCGTGGTCGCGGTCGCCGAAGGCCGCCCGTTCCGCGACGTGAAGGGCATCTGCTACCTCGAGAACGGCGTCTACCATCACAACGACGAGCCCGACCCGCTCACGACCGAGCAGCTCGACGCGCTCCCGTTCTCGACCGACGTCTACGCGCGCGACCTCGACTACAAGAAGTACAACTCGCCCTACTGCCAGTACCCCTACGTGTCGCTCTACACGGGCCGGGGCTGTCCGGCGCGTTGCACGTTCTGCCTGTGGCCGCAGGTGACGACGGGCCACAGCTACCGCACGCGCAGCGTCGAGAACGTGCTCGAAGAGTGCGCGAGCCTGCGCCGCTACTTCCCCGAGATGAAGGAGCTGTTCTTCGACGACGATACGTTCACGGCCGACCCCAAGCGCGCGGTCGAGATCGCCAAGGGGCTCGGCAGGCTCGGCATCACCTGGTCCACGAACTCGCGCGCGAACGTCGACCGCGAGACGCTGAAGGCGATGAAGGACGGCGGGCTCCGCCTGTTCGTCGTGGGCTACGAGTCGGGGAACGAGCAGATCCTCAAGAACATCAAGAAGGGCGTGTCGGTCGAGCGCGCGCGCCGCTTCACCAAGGACTGTCACGACGTCGGCATCCTCATCCACGGCACGTTCATCGTCGGGCTGCCGGGCGAGACGCGCGACACGATCGAGGAGACGATCCGCTTCGCGCAGGAGATGCAGCCCGAGACGCTGCAGGTCTCGCTCGCGTCGCCGTACCCTGGCACCGCGATGTACGATTGGGTGCGCGAGCACAAGTACCTCACGGTCGACAGCCTCGTCGACGAGACCGGCTACCAGAAGTGCACGGTCTCGTATCCCGAGGCGTCCGCCGACGACATCTTCAAGGCCGTCGAGACGTTCTACCGCCGCTACTATTTCAGCCGGCGCTACATCTGGAAGTCGGTGAAGAAGATGATGCGCGACCGCGAGGAGGCGAAGCGCCTGCTCAGCGAGGGCAGGCAGTTCATCGGCTCGATGCTGAAGCGGCGGCAGATCGCACAGACGGCGACCCCGCCCGGAGCCGGCGCTCCGGCGTGATGTCCCCCGTCGTGTGGGCCGTGCTCGCGTGCTCGGTCGTCGCGACCGGGTACCAGCTCTTCCAGCTCGTCGGTGCGGCGGCGTTCTTCCGCCGCGCCCGCCGGCGGGCGGCGCGCGCGAAGGACTACCGGCCGCCGGTCACGATCCTCAAGCCCCTCAAGGGCCGCGGCATCGACCTCTACGCGAACCTCGCGAGCTTCTGCCGCCAGGACTACCCCGAGTACCAGATCGTGTTCGGGGTGACCGATCCGAACGATCCCGCGGTCGAGATCGTGCACAAGATCCAGCGCGACTTCCCCGAACGCGACCTCGTCCTCTCGATCGGCGACCGGCCGGGAACCAACCGCAAGGTCGCCAACCTGTGCCATATGATGGCGCACGCGAAGCACCCGGTGCTGGCGCTCTCGGACGCCGACATCCGCGTGCGACCCGACTACCTGCGCCGCGTCGTGGCGCCGCTCGCCAAGCCGAAGGTCGGCCTCACGAGCTGCCTCTATCGCGGCCGCGGCTTCTTCGGATTGCCATCGGTCGCGGAGTCGCTCCTCATCAACACCGACTTCATCCCGATGGTGCTCGCGGCCCACTTCACCGGCCAGAGCTACGCGCTCGGCGCCGCGATGACGTTCAAGCGCGAGGCGCTGGACGCGATCGGCGGCTTTCTGCCGCTCGCCGACTACCTCGCCGACGACAACCGACTGGGCGCGTGGATGAAGGAGGCGGGCTACGAGCTCGTGCTCCTGCCGTACATCGTCGAAACCATCCTCGACTCCACCACCGTGGGCGACGTCTGGCGCCATCAGGTGCGGTGGGCGCGCACCTACCGCGTCTGCCTGCCCGTGGGCTGGTTCGCGTCGGTCGTCACGCACGCGATGCTGTGGGGTCTCCTGGCGCTCGTCGTGACGCGCGGCTCGCTCCTCGGGTGGGGGTTCTTCGCCGCCGCGATCACGGCGCGCGTCGGAACGCTGCGCGCCATCATGCGGCTCCTGCGCGAGCGCGACACGCCACGGCACATGTGGATGGTCCCGTTGAAGGACCTCGGCTACTCCGCCGTGTGGCTCGCGTCGTGGCTCGGCTCGAACGTCGTGTGGAGCGGCCAGCACCTTCGCGTCCTGCGGGACGGGCGCATGGTACCGCTCGGCGGCGATCTGCCGTCGGGCGCGCGCGAGCCCGCGTTCCAGCAGCACGAGACGCACGCGGCCTAGGGCCGCCGCCGACCGAGCGCGACCAGCGCGAAGAAGACGACGTGCGCCAGGTTGGGCGCGGCCGGAACGCTGGAAAAGCGGGCGGCCACCCCCCGGTAACCGATCCCGTACACCGGAATCGCCACCACGCCGAGGTACGTGCCGGCGAGGAGCGCCGTCCCGGACGGTCGCGGCAGCCACGCGAGATCGGGGCGCGCGGCGTTCGAGGCGAGCAGCAGGAGCAGATCGCCGACGCTGGCTGCGATCGCCGCGACGACGCCGATCATGCCGCGGCGAGCTCCCGGTAGCTCGTGAGCCGGATCCCGGCGGCGCGGATCGCCTCCGCGACGCGGGGGCTGGTGAGCCCGGCGACCTCGCCTTCGTGATCGTAGCCCTGCTGGTAGCGAGCCATCGCCGCCGCCTGGCCGGTCGCCGGGTGGCAGTAGATCTCGCTCGCGCCCGGCGGCAACGAGGCGATCACGTGCAGCAGATAGCGTTCGTCGACGTGCCCGGTCTGATGCATGCCGAACACGCGCTCGGTCGTGACGATGCCTGCGGCGCGCAGCCGCGGCGCGGCCCAAGCCGCGAGCGTGTGGAAGACGACGCCCTCGAAGCGCTTGCGCAGACCGTGCCGTCGATCGTACCGCAGGGCCGCGCCCAGATCCTCGCGCGAGAGCCGCATGGCCCGGATGCCGTAGCGCGGGGCCAGCTCGATGAGGATCGGCAGCATCATCGGGTGGAGGTGCATGTTCAGATGCCCGTCGACGTGCGCGAGGGGGAGCCCGGTGCGCGTGAACGCCTCGAGCTGGGCTTCGATCTCGCGCACGAGCTGCGCCCGCCCGACGCGGCGGACGTACGCCCACGCGTAGCGGAGGCCGTTTCGTATGGGCGTGTCGCGGAACGCGCCGTCGGCCCCGACGAGCTCCGGGATCGCCCGCGGCGGCGTGGCGGCCCGCCCTTGCGCCATGACGAGGTGGAGCCCCACCGCGAGCGTCGCACGGGTGCGCGCGAGCTCGACCGCGTGGGCGGCGGCCTCGCCCGTCACCATGAGGCTCGTCGAGGTGAGGATGCCGTGCTCGTGGGCGCGGACGATGCCCTCGTTCACCTCGACCGCGGCGCCGAAGTCGTCGCCGCTGACGATGAGGCGCGTCGTGCTCACCGCAAGCCGTCGATCGCCGGGAGCGGACCGCGCTGGCGCAGGTCGTGGAGCGTCACCGTCAGCTGGTCGAGCTGCTCCTCGAGGTGGCCGGGATCGTCGAACGGCAGGAAGATCCCCTCGCGACGCCGGTCGCGGAGCCATCCGGCGAGGACCGTCGTCGCCTCGACGTCGGCACGCTCGAGCGGCAGGCTCTGATAGCGGCCGAAGCGCTCGCGGATGACGCTCATCGCGGCGCGCAGGTCGCCGTCGGCGCCGAGCCGGGACTCGAACGCGAGCCGCCCGCCCAGCACGACGTAGAGCTGCGCCTCCTCGCGCGCGACGGTCGGCAGCAGGACGACGTAGTTCTGCCGGGTGACGATGCGGGCGCGCGCCGCGAGCCGATCGCGCATCGTCGTGAGGGTCGCGCGATCCGCTTCGGTGAGATCACCGGCCATGAGATCGGCCCGTCCTTCGGCAAAGGCGCGAAACGACTCGACGCGTGACGGGTAGACGTTCGGATCCGGCGGCGGGTCGGAGATGCGCGTCCGCAGCCCGAAGGCGCGCGCCAGCGTCTCCTGCGCACGCCGCGCGAGGTCGATCGAGTCGAGCGGACCCAGATAGAGCGCGCGGTCCGTCCCGAGGCGATGCGTGACGGCCAGGCGCGGCGCCGCGCTGCGCGGGTTCAGCTTGAGGAAGCCGAGACGCGGCAGGTGACGGCGGTTGCGGTTGCGCGGTGGACGCTCGTCGTGGATGAGCCGCGCCTCCAGCAACGCCGCCGCCAGCTCGGAGCCCGTCTCGACGATCGTGAAGTCGTGCACCAGGCGCACGAGCGCCAGCGTGTGCGACGAATGGCCCTCGGGGCTCGCGAAGTAGCTCGCGAGGCGATCCCGCAGGCGCCGCGCCCGCCCGACGTAGAGCAGGCGGCCGTCCTCGTCGAGGAGCCGATACACACCCGGCGTCGGGGGGACGTCGGCGAGCCGGTCGAGCGGCACGTGGACTTCCCAGGGCTCGCCGTCGGGCGCCTGGCGCTGGAAAGCGAGCAGGTCACCCACGCGCGTCACGCCGCGCGCCGCGAGCTGCTCCAGGAACACGCACAGCACCTCGGCCGTGATGCGCGCGTCGCCCAGGCCACGGTGGCGATCGACGATGCCGATGCCGAGCGCGCTCGCGACGCTGTCGAGCCCCTTGCGCTCGAGCTCGGGCTGGAGCCGGCGCGCGAGGCGCAGCGTGCAGACGGCCGGAAGGTCGACGGCGCGTCCCTCGAGCGCGCGGCGCGCGGCGTTCAAGTGGCCCATGTCGAACGCGGCGTTGTGGGCCACGAGGATGGCGTCGCCGGCGAAGGCGAGAAACCCCCGCAGCGCGTCCGCGATGGGCGGCGCACCCGCGACCATCTCGTCGGTGATTCCCGTGAGGCCGCTGATGAACGGCGGGATCGGGTGGCCGGGGTTCACGAGCGTCGCGAACGTCTCGTGCAGGCGTCCCCCCTGCACGCGTACGGCGCCGATCTCGGTGATGCCGGTCGCGCCCGGTGCGCGCCCGGTGGTCTCGAGGTCGACGACGACGAACGCCGTCTCCGCGAGCGGGCGCGCGAGCAGCTCGTGGTCGCGGACCGTCCAGCGGCCCCTGCCCTCGTCGAAATGGAAGCGCGCGTCGGCGTCCAGGAGGAGCGCGACGATGCGGTGCGCGAACTCGCGATCGCGCCCGGGCGAGGTGAAGACGAGCTGCGACAGCTCGTCGGGCGTCGCGCCGGCGGGCCGCTCGAGCAGGTAGTCGTAGAGGCGCTGTCGCACCTACTAGAAACTGAAGAACGGCTTGCGCTTGGTCGGCGCGCCGGGCGCGCGCTCGCGGCCGACGACCTTCCCGAGCTTCGCCCCGAACTCTTCCAGCTCCTGACGCTGGCGCTCCTCGAACAGCTCGAGCTCGCGCTGGCGCTTGTCGTGGAACCGCGCGAACGCATCCGACCACTTCGCGTGAAAGCCCTCGATGGCCTCGCGCACCGCGCGCACCATGCTGAGCGTCGGGACGAGCGAGCCGAGGCAGTGCGGGCAGCGGAACACGACGCCCGCCTGGAAGCGATCGAACGGCACCGTGTACTCGCCCGTGCAGCGATAGCAGCGGATCGGGATCTCCCACTCATCGGGCGACGGGATGGCGAGCCCCGGCGCCGCCTCGTAGACGACGTCGGTGGCGGCGGCCGCCGCGACCGGCGCCACCGCCGCGGGCGCAGCCGGCGCGCCCGCCGGTGCCGCGGCCGCCTTCGGCGCCTCGCCGCCTTCCTTCTTGAAGCGCGACGGGGCGTCGTCGGGGATGCTCTCGCCCGGATGGAGCGCGCGGGCGCGCAGCAGCAGCACGTCGTGCGTCTCCGGAATGTCGGGGTTCGGCACGCAGCAGTCGACCGGGCACACGGCCGCGCAGGCCTCGTGGTCGTGGAAGCCGACGCACTCGGTGCACTTCTCGGGGACGATGTAGAAGATGTCGTTCGAGAGCGGCTTGTGCATGGCGCCGTCCGGGGCCTGCCAGTCGACGCCGCCCTGATAGATGGCGGTGTTCGGACACTCCGGCTCGCAGGCGCCGCAGTTGATGCACTCGCTCGTGATCATCGTCGCCATGACCCCGCAGGAATAACCCCCCACACCCCGCCGTTCAAACGGGCGAGCGCGGCTGGACCCTCGCGCCAAACTGCGCTACCTCCACCCCGGTATGAGTAGCGACGGCAATCGCCGTCTCCACAGGTAGGAACCCCAGCGCGGCTCGCCCTCTTGGCACCCGCTCTGGGCCAAGACGAGGACCGAGCCATGAGCGCCGAAACGAGCGCGTGGAGTGGGCCGACGATCACGCCCCTCCGAGCCGAGGAGCTGAAGGACGCGTGGGACGTCCTGTCGGCCGGCGAGCGGCTGGAAGGGCTCCGCCTGCTCACGTGGACCGAAGCCGAGGAGCTGATTCAGGCCCTCGAGACACGTGACCAGACGGAGCTCTTTCTCGCTGCGCCGCCGCAGGAGGCCCGGACGTGGATGCGTCTGCTGCCGCCCGACGACACCGCCGACGTGATCCAGGAAGCACCGATCGAGGATCGACCGCGGCTGCTCGGGCTGCTCGACGACTCGACGCGAAAAGAGGTCGTGGCCCTCCTCGCCTACGCCGAGGACGACGCCGGCGGTCTCATGAACCCGCGCTACGTCCGCCTCCGTCCGGAGATGAGCGTCGACGAAGCGACCAGCTACCTGCGGCGCCAGGCGCGCGAGCACGCCGAGACGCTCTATTACGTCTACGTGCTCGATCCCGATCAGAAGCTCCTCGGCGTCATCACGTTCCGGGACCTCCTCATCGCACCGCCCGAGCGACGCGTGCGCGACGTCATGCGCACCGACGTCGTCGTCGCCGAGGAGGAGATGGACCAGGAGGCGCTCTCGGCCCTGTTCGCGGAGCACAACTTCATCGCCATTCCGGTCGTCGACAAGGACCGCCGGATGAAGGGCATCGTCACCGTCGACGACATCGTCGACGTCGTGCGCGAGGAGGCGACCGAAGACATCCAGAAGATCGGCGGCATGGAAGCCCTCGACGCGCCGTACCTGGACGTGAGCTTCCGCCAGATGGTCCGCAAGCGCGCCGGCTGGCTCTCCGCGCTCTTCATCGGCGAGATGTTCACGGCGACGGCGATGGGCTACTTCGAGCGCGAGATCGCGCGCGCCGTCGTGCTCGCGCTGTTCGTGCCGCTCATCATCTCGAGCGGCGGCAACTCCGGCTCGCAGGCCTCGACGCTCGTGATCCGCGCCATGGCGCTGCAGGAGCTGCGACTGCGCGACTGGTGGCGCGTCGTGCGCCGCGAGATCGCAGCGGGCCTCTCGCTCGGCGCGATCCTGGCCACGATCGGTCTCGTGCGGATCCTCGCCTGGCAGGCGCTCTTCGGCCTCTACGGCGACCACTACCTCCTGATCGCGATCACGGTGGCGGCGAGCCTCATCGGTGTCGTCATGTGGGGCACGCTGGTCGGCGCCACGCTGCCGATGCTGCTGACGCGCCTCGGCTTCGACCCCGCGAGCGCCTCGGCGCCGTTCGTGGCAACGCTCGTCGACGTCAGCGGCATCGTCATCTACTTCACCGTGGGGAGCGTCGTGCTCGGCGGGACGCTGCTCTAGACCGATGGCCCCGAGCGCCGGCGAGGACGCACGTCGCAATCGCGCCGTCTGGAACGCCTGGGCCGAGGACTATCGCGTCGACGGCCGGCGAAGCTGGGCGTCGACCGAGCCGTGCTGGGGCATCTGGCACGTGCCCGAGCGCGAGCTCGGCGTGTTCGGCGACGTCGCCGGAAAGAACGTGCTCGAGCTCGGCTGTGGCACGGCCTACCAGTCGGCCTGGCTCGCGCGGCGCGGCGCGCGGGTGGTCGGGCTCGACAACTCGCCGGCGCAGCTCGCGAGCGCACGCCTCCTGCAGCGCGAGATCGGACCCGTCTTCCCGCTGATCCACGCCGACGCCGCCGCCGTACCGCTGCGCGATGCGAGCTTCGACGCCGTCTTCAACGAATACGGCGCCGCGCTGTGGGTCGACCCCGAGCGCTGGGTCGCAGAAGCCGCGCGCCTGCTGCGTCCGGGTGGCCTGCTCGCCTTCCTCAGCAACACACCCCTCCTCCAGGCCTGCTGGCCGATCGACGCATCTGCCGCCGGCACGACGCTCGTGAACGACTACTTCGGCATGCGACGTGACGTCGATCCGAGCGACGGCTCGGTGTACTTCCACCTGCCGCACGGCGAGTGGGTGCGGCTCCTTCGCCGCCACGGGTTCACGGTCGAGGACCTGATCGAGGTACGCCCCGCGCCCGACGCGTCGTCGGGGCGCTGGCAGTTCGTGCCGCTCGAGTGGGCGCGCCGCTGGCCGTCGGAGGAGATCTGGAAGGCGCGGAAACTCTGATGCCGCGCTCCCTGCATCCGCCGGGTGGACTCGGGCGTAGGTGGCCAGAAGGAGAATCGCATGACCTCGCGCCTCGTTCGGTCGCTCACGGCTCTCGCTTGCCTCGGCCTCGTGGAGGCAACGGCAGACGCTGCGACGCGGCCCGGCGACCTCGACCCCACCTTCGGGAGTGGGGGCATCGCGCGCCGAGCGGTGTCCCGGGGGCAGGGCAACGACGTGCTGGCGCTGCCCGACGGCTCCGTGATCGTCGGCGGCACCGGCGACCCCGAAGGGGACGGCGTACGCAAGTTCGTTCTCGTGCGATTCGATGCGCAGGGCTTGCCCCTGCTCGACTTCGGCGACGCCGGTCTCGTCCACACGCGCCTCCCTCTCGCCGACGGCGCGGTCGTACGCCGGCTCGCGCTCGACCCCGACGGGAAGGTCGTCGCCGCGGGCATCACGACGACGCTCCTCGGCACGGGCGAGACATCGAGGCTTCTCATCATGACCCGCTACTTCACCGACGGCGTGTTCGACCGCGACTTCGGCATCGACGGCTTCCGCAACTCGGCCCTGGCCCGCGAGGTCGCCGGCCTCGCGGTGCGTCCCGATCGGACCATCGACTTCGCGGCGACCGACGACGATTTCGTCGGAGGGAGTCTCCCCCTGGGCTCCGGCAGCGGCATCTTCTTCCTGGACGGCCCGTCGTCGGGCGCCGACGTGCTCGAGCAGAGCGACGCGGTCGTATACGGCGGCACGGAGCGCGGAGACTTCGTGCTCTTTCGATTGCTCGGTGGCTCCGACCTGGATCCGAATTTCGGTACCGACGGTATCGTCACCACGTCGCTCGGCGCCGGGTCCGACTCTCTCCGGAAGCTCCTCGGCCAAGCCGACGGCAAGATCGTCGGGGTCGGCGGCACCACGGTCGCACCCGGCGACCACGAGTTCGCCGTGGTCCGCTACGCCGTGGACGGCACCCTGGATCCCACCTTCGGCGACGGGGGCGTCACCGTCACCGCCATCGGGCCGGGCCGCGACGATCCGTTCGACGCCGTCCTCGGGCCCGACGGCAGCATCGTCGTAGTCGGGCAGACGTGCGAGCCCGGGGTCGCGTGCACCGGGGTCCTCGCGCGCTTTCTCACGGACGGGCGGCTCGATCCCGCGTTCGGCGACGGCGGCCTCGCGATCGGCCGGACACCGCCGCTCTTCTCCGTCGCAATGCCCGACGACGGGCACGTCGTCGCGACGGTGCAGAGTACGGACGAGCTCCTCGCCGCCCGCTTCGTCGTCGCCACCTGCGGCAATGGGCGCGTCGAGTCCGGCGAGGCGTGCGACGACGGCAACACCGCCGACGGTGACTGCTGCAGCGCCGCCTGCACCCTCGAGGCCGACGAGAGCCCGTGCGACGACGACGGCAGTGCGTGCACGGCGGACGTCTGCCGCGCCGGCACGTGCGCACACGTGGTCCCGGTCGAGGCGGGCTGCACCGCCGCGGACACCTCGGCGTTGTCGCGAGTGCCTGGCGGCAACGCTGGCGACCGTCTGCGCTGGACCTGGCAGAGCGCGACGCCGGTGGGCGCTGCGAGCTTCGGCGACCCGACGGCGGCGACCGACCTGACGCTCTGCCTGGTCGACGGCGCCGACGAGACGGATCACGCGCTCGCCGAGCTGACGATACCCGGAGCCGCTACGTGCGGCGCGGGCCCGTGCTGGAAGGAGACCCCTCGCGGCTTCCGCTATCGCGATCCGGCCGCGGCGCAGGACGGCGTCAGCGTCCTTCGCCTCGCGTCCACGGCCGCGGGCAGCCGCATCACGCTGAAGGCGAAAGGGCTTCCCGAAGCGCTCCAGCTCCCGGCAGCGTTGCGGGTTCGCCTAGTGCGAGGCGACGCGCCGACGTGCTTCGAAGCCGATCTCGCGCCGGCGCGCGGAGCAACGTTCCGTTCGGCGCCGTAGCTCGCGCCGGCCCCGCGCCCGCTGGCTCACGCCTTCCACGTGATCTGCTGGATCTCCGTGTACTCCTCCATGCCCCACTTGCCGCCCTCGCGGCCGATGCCGCTTTCCTTGAAGCCGCCGAAGGGCGCGTCGGTCATGGGCAGGAGCCCGTTGTTGATCCACACGACGCCGGTGCGGATGCGCTTGGCGACCTCGACCGCCTTGCCGACGTCGGAGGACGAGATGCCGCCGCCCAGGCCATACGTGGAATCGTTCGCGATCCGCACGGCGTCGTCGACGTCCTTGTACGGAATCACGGCGACGACGGGTCCGAAGATCTCCTCGCGCGCGATGCGGATCGTGTTGGAGACGTTGGCGAAGATGGTCGGCTCGAGGAAGTAGCCCTTGGGCAGGTCCTTCGGGCGTCCCCCGCCGGTGACCAGCGTCGCGCCCTCCTTCTTCCCGGCCTCGATGTACTCCTCGATCTTCACGCGTCGCTCCTCGCGCACGACGGGCCCCAGCATGACGGTCGGATCGGCGGGATTGCCGACCTTCACCATGCCCTGCACGAAGCCCGCCATGACCCCGACGAACTCGTCGTGCTTGTCCTGGGGCACGAGCACGCGCGTCGACATGGCGCAGCCCTGTCCGGCGTGGAACATCGCCGGCCCGCTCGCCGTCATCGCCTGCATCTGGAGGTTGTCGGTGTCGAGGTAGAGGCCGACCGACTTGCCGCCGAGCTCCAGGTGCACGCGCTTCAGCGTCTTCGACGCGGCCGCCATGATCGCCTTGCCGGTCGCGACGCTGCCCGTGAAGCTGATCTTGTCGATGCGCGGATCCTCGCACAGGGCCTGGCTGATGGCCGTCGACTGCCCCGTCACCCAGTTGACGACGCCGGGCGGCAGGTCGGCCTCGGCGCAGATCTCGGCGAGGAAGAGGTTGATGAGCGGCCCGTACGGCGACGACTTGAACACCATCGTGCAGCCCGTCGCGAGGGCCGGCCCGAGCTTCTGCATGGCGACGAACACCGGGAAGTTCCAGGTGGGAATCATGCCGCACACGCCCACGGGGTGACGGTAGACGATGCCGGAGTTCATCTGCGGCCCGAGCGGTCCCATCGACGCGCGCGACGGGAGCTGCTCCTCGAACTCGAAACGCAGCGCCAGCTCGGCGTACGCGCGCGCCTGATCGATCGGCGCATCGACCTGCACGGAATGCTCGATGTAGGTCGCCGCGGCCTCGGCGACGAGGAGCGTCCGCATCTCCTCCTTGCGGCGCTCCATTGCGTCCGCGATGCGCATGAGCGCGCGGTGGCGCTCGTGACGGCTGCTCTTCGGCCAGGGCCCTTCGTCGAACGCCTTGCGGGCCGCCGCGATCGCGCGCTGCATGTCCTCGACGCCGCCGTCCGGCGCGTTGCCGATCGTCTCCTCGGTCGCCGGATTCGGCACGTCGTACGTCTTGCCGCTCTTGGCCGGCGTCCACTTCCCGTCGATGAACATCTGCGCTGCGCCCACGATCGTCTCCTTACCGTGCGGATGCTGTGACCCGGCCTGTATAGGACGCCCCCGCTCCGGCTGTCGACCCTGCG
>DATJZY010000020.1 GCA_035577985.1 Candidatus Eisenbacteria bacterium | reverse complement strand
CCCTGCCCCCAACCTCGCGGCTCCGACGCCCCGCCCCCCGCGAACACCCCTACTCGATCGTCCGCAGCGTAGACATCTCCCCCGTCGACCCCCGATCGACCCCGATCACGTTGACGACCTGCGCGCCGCCGATCGACCCCCGCATCGTATTGCCGCCGACGATGCTGAGCCCGCCGTCGACTACGAGCGCCTCGCCCGTGACGAACCGCGCGTCGTCGCTCGCGAGATACAGGGCCGCGGCCGCGATGTCCTCGGGCCGGCCGTGCTCGGGCCACGGCTGCGCGCGATCGAGGAGCTCGCCCATCGCCTCGGGGCTGCCACGGTGCAGGAGCGGTGTGTTGATGCCGCCCGGGCAGACGCAGTTGACGCGCACGCGATCGGGCGCCATCTCGATCGCGACTGCGCGCGTGAGGTTGATGACGGCCGCCTTGGCGGCCGAGTAGGCCTGCGGCCCATCGCCGCCCGACAGCCCCGCCACCGACGCGGTGCTGATGATCGTGCCGCCCTGCCCCTGCGCACGCATGAGCCGCCCGCCGTGCTTCATGCCGAGAAACACTCCGCGCACCAGCACCGCCATCGTGTAGTCGAAGTCCTCGACCGCGATGTGCGTGATGGGACCGATCGCGCCGGCGACGCCGGCGTTGTTGAAGACGCAGTCGAGCCGGCCCCAGGCGCGCTGCGCGCCCTCGATCGCCGCCTGCACGTCCCGTTCTTCCGTGACGTTCGCGCGCACGAACTTCACGCGATCGCCGTGCCCGGCCTTCTTCGCCAGCTCGGCCGTCTCCGCGCCGCTCTCCGCATTCAGGTCCGCCGCGAGGACACGCGCGCCCTCGGAGAGAAAGCGCAGCACGGTCGCGCGCCCGATCCCATTCCCGCCGCCCGTGACGACGGCAACCTTGCCTTCGAGTCGTCCTGCCATCCGGGGCTCCCTAGAACATTGCCGGCGCGGGGGCCAGCAGGGTAGAGACCGTCATGCCGAACCTCGAAGAGACGGTCGCCGCCCTCGCGCGCCGCGTGGAGCAGCTCGAGGACGAGCTCGCGATCCACCGTGTGATCATCCGCTACGGCCTCGGGGTCGACGCCGGCGATCCCGACCGCGCCGCCGCGGTCTTCACCGAGGACGGCGTCTACGACGTCGACGTCGGACGCATGGAGGGGCGCGATGCCGTGCGATCGATGGTGCGCGGCGCGCGCCACCAGGAGATGGTCGGCCACTGCGCGCACCAGATGGGTCCGGCGGTCGTGACGCTGCACGGCCCCGATCGCGCCAGCGCCGTCGGCTACTCGCGCGTCTATCTCGAGACGCGCGCCGGCACGCACGTCTATCGGGTGAGCCTCAACAAATGGGAGCTCGTGAAGCAGGCCGGCGCGTGGCTCATCGCCCGGCGCACGACGCGCGTGCTCGGCCACGCGGAGGCGTTGAACGTGATCCGATAGGACCGCCCTCCAGCCGGTCCTCGACGCGATTCGTTTCGACTCAGGCAGAGGGCTATGAGAAGCGACCTGGAAGGAGGAGCCCCATGAGCCGCACGCAACCCCTCACCGGAAAGACCGCCATCGTGACCGGCGCATCGAGTGGCATCGGCCGCGCCGTCGCCGAGAAGCTGGGCGAGGCCGGCGCCACGACCTACCTCGCCGGCCGCACGCTGTCGGCGATGGAGGAATCGAAGGCCCGTATCGAGAAGGCCGGCGGACGGGCGATCGTGGTCGCGCTCGACGTCCGCGATGTGAAGCAGGTCCAGTCCCTGGTCGACCGCGCCGTCCGCGACACGGGGCGCCTCGACATCATGGTGAACAACGCCGGCCTCTCGTACCCGACGCCCATCGTCGAGGGCGATCCGGAGGAATGGCGCGCGATGCTCGAGACGAACGTGCTGGGACTTCTCGTCGGCAGCCAGGCGGCGGTGCGCGCGATGCGTGCCTGCAAAGCCGAGGGCCACATCGTGAACATCTCCTCGATCGCCGCGCAGCGCGCCGACTCGGGCGTCTACGGCGCCACCAAGCACGCCGTCACCTGCATCAGCAGCACGCTGCGCCGCGAGCTCGAAGAGGACACGATCCGCGTCGTCGACGTCCGTCCCGGCGCGATCGCGACGAACTTTGCGCGCAACTTCGACCCGGCTTTCGTCACCGGGTTCGTGCAGGCGACCGGCGTGAAGGTCGACGTGAAGCGCGGCGAGCGGCTACCGGACGAGGTGATGGAGAAGCTCCAGCCCATCATGAAGCAGGTCCTGTCCAGCGCCGAGGACGTCGCGAACGCGGTGTTCTACGTGGTGACGCAGCCGATCCACGTGAACGTCGCCGAGATCGTCGTGCGGCCGCCGAAGCAGCTGAACCTGTAGGGCGCGCCGCCCAGGTCGGCGGGCCCGCAACCGCCGTGCAGGTCGTCGTCAGCCCCCGGACGGTCCCTTTTTCCGGGGATGCGCGCCCATTGCCAACAACAACCTGATCTCGCTATGGGTGTACCAATGTACCCCGGATTGTGGCGGATGGCCGCATTGCTCGTCGCGCTGGCGGCCATTTCCCTACCGGGCACGGCAGGCGCCCAGACCCCGATCGTTACGATACAGGCCACCGATGCCAACGCTTCGGAGGTCGGTCCCGACGCGGGCACCTTCACCTTCACGCGCACGGGGAGCACGACGCTCGCGCTCTCGATCACCTACACGATCAGCGGCACCGCGGGGAACGGCGCCGACTATTCGGGCATCAGCACGGGCGTCACCTTCCTGGCAGGCAGCGCCACCGCCACGCAGACGATCACCCCGCTGAACGACGCCCTCGTCGAGGGCCCCGAGATCGTCGTCCTCACGGTAGACGACGGCGCCCAGTACGACGTCGGCGTCGCCGATACCGACACGGTGACGATCGCCGACAACCCCGTCCCCGTCGTCACCATCGCCGCCACCGACCCCAACGCGTCGGAGGTGGGGCCCGACGCGGGCACCTTCACCTTCACCCGGGTGGGCAACACGAGCCTCGGCCTCAGCATCAACTACACGATCGGCGGCACGGCGGGGAACGGTGCCGACTATTCGGGCATCAGCACGGGCGTCACCTTCCTGGCAGGCAGCGCCACCGCCACGCAGACGATCACGCCGTTCAGCGACGCGCTCGTCGAGGGCCCCGAGACCGTCATCCTCACCCTGGACGACGGCGCCCAGTACGACCTCGGCGTGGACACCGACGCCACCGTCACCATCGCCGACGCCCCGCCGCCCACGACCACCAGCACCTCCTCGAGCACCAGCACGTCGAGCACCACCAGCACGTCGACGAGCTCGTCGACCTCGACGTCCTCGTCCACGTCATCGACGTCGTCGACCTCCACGTCCTCGTCGACGCTCACGTCGACCACCTCGTCCACGAGCACGTCGACCAGCACGACCACCTCGTCGTCGACGTCCTCGTCCACGTCGTCGAGCACGACTTCGACGACGAGCACGTCGACCAGCACCAGCACGTCGACGTCGACTTCCTCGTCGACCTCGTCCACCACGACGAGGCCGCCGACGACCACGACCACGCTCCCCGAGGCCACCTGCGGCACGATCCCCGACGGCCCCACGTTCGCCTCCATCGAGTGCCGGCTCACCGCGCTGCAGGATCGCGTGAACACGGCGCCCGACCTCGGTAGCTACCAGTCGAAGCTCCGGACGAAGCTCGACAAGCTGCTGGGCCGTGCGCACGCCGCGATCGACGCCTGCCGCGACGCCAAGCTCGACCGGGCGAAGGCCCGATTGAAGGAGCTCGTGAAGGGGCTCACCGGCTATCGCCACCTCCTGGCGGGCCGCGCGGCGCGCAAGAAGCTCGATCCGGAGGTGCGCGCGAGCTTCCTCGACGCCGGCGAGCCGATCAAGGCCGACGCGCTGGCGCTCCGTGGCGCGCTCGCCTGCCCCGACGACGCCCCGTGACGCAGCGTCCAGGGCGGCGTACGATCGGGCATGCCAGGCGAGGGCCTTCCATCGCGTCAGATCGGTAGCTTCGCCGATCTCCACCTGACCGACCGCGTGTGCCGATTCGGTCCCGAGGACCGTCCCTTCGAGGAGCGTCACACCGCGTTCACGGTCGCCGTCGTCGTCGAGGGCACCTTCCAGTACCGCGTCGGCAAGGCCCCGGTGACGCTCACGCCGGGTTCCGTGATCCTCGGAACCGCCGGGCAGGACTTCGTGTGCTCCCACGAGCACGGTCGCGGCGACCGCTGCGTCTCGATCGACTTCACGCCCGAGGCGCTGGAGGACGTCGCGCGCAGCACGGGCGCGCGGGACGCCCGGTTCCACCACGCGACCCTGCCGAGGAATGCGCGCCACTTCGCGGCCGCGCGGATGCTGCTCGCCGGCGGAGATCCCGTGCCGCCGTCGGCAGAGGAAGTCGCGCGGGCGCTCGCCGCCGACGTCCTGCGCAGCCAGAGCGAGCGGACGCGCGCGCCGCAGCCGATCACCTGGGCGGAGCAGCGTCGCGCCGTCGCCGTCTGTCGCGTGATCGACGAGCGTGCCGCCGAGCCCCTCTCGCTCGCCGAGCTGGCGGCGCACGCGCGCCTGTCCCCCTTCCACTTCCTGCGCTCGTTCAAGCGCGCCCTCGGCGTCACGCCACATCAGTACCTCGTACAGACGCGCCTCGGGCGGGCGGCCGCGCTGCTGCTCGATACCGATCGGGCCGTGACCGACGTCGCCTACGAGGCGGGGTTCGCCGACCTCGCGAACTTCAACCGCTCGTTCCGGCAGACCCTGGGGTGCACCCCGCGCGAGATGCGTCGCCGCAAGATTCGCAAAGTCTCGTAGCGGACCCTCGGCTAGCCTCCGGAGCATCGGAGGTGAGCCATGGCCGAGATCGTCCTGCACCACTACCCGCGCTCGCTGTACGCCGAGAAGGTCCGTCGCGTCCTGGCCTACAAGCGGATCCGGTGGCGATCGGTCGAGCAGCCGATGATGTCGCCGAAGCCCGAGCTGGCGCCGCTCACGGGCGGGTACCGGCGCGTCCCGGTGATGCAGATCGGCGCCGACGTCTACTGCGACAGCGCGTGCATCCTGCGCCGGTTGGAAGCGCTGCATCCCGAGCCCGCCTGCCTGCCGCCGGCCGAGGCCGAGATCGTGGGTCTCGCCGAGGACTGGGCGGACCGACGGCTCGTCTCACTGGTGATGCCGCCGACGGTGCTGGCCCTCCTGCCCGTCTTGCCGCCGGACATCCTGGTCGATCGCGCGGCGATGTCGCCGATGCTGAGCAAGGAAGCGTTCGCCACGCTCGCGCCGGCGGCGTTGCGTCAAGCGCCGTTCGCGTTCGATCGGCTGGAACGCCTCCTGCGCGATCGTCCCTTCATCCTGGGCGACGCGTTCTCGCTCGCCGACGCCGCCTGCTTCCACCCGCTCTGGTTCGCGAGGAGCTGTCCCGAGCTGGCGGCGGCGATCGACGCGCGTCCCGCGCTCGGGCGCTGGATGGCTCGCATCGAGGGCTTCGGCCCCGGCAACGTGCGACCGATGGCCTGCTCCGAGGCGCTCGCGATCGCCCGCGAGTCCGAGCCCGCCGACGTCGCGGGCGGAGCGACCGTGGTGGCGGGCCTCTCGGTCGGGGACGACGTCATGATCACCGCCGACGACTACGGGCGCGAGGGCACCGCCGGCAACGTCGTGCGTCTCGCGGCGGACGAGATCACGATCCGGCGCCGCGATCCGGAGCTGGGCGACCTCGCCGTGCACTTCCCGCGCGCGGGCTACCGGATCCAGAGGCAGTGATTCGGCACGCGGCTCCGAGGTAGACTCGTCACATGCCCTTCCTCGTCTTCGACACCGCCATCGGTCCGACCGGCCTCGCGTGGAACGACGCCGGCATCTCCGCGATCCAGCTTCCCGAGGCGACGCCTGCGAAGACGCGCGCGCGCCTGGCCACGCGCTCCCCCGACGCGGATCGCGAGGCCACGGCGGGTGCGACGCCACCCTGGGTGACGGACGCGATCGGCCGCATGCGTGCGCACCTGGAGGGACGCCCGCAGGACCTCTCCCCCGTACGGCTCGACTTCGAGCACGTGACGCCGTTCACGGCGCGCGTCTACCAGGCCCTGCGCCGGGTTCCGGCGGGAGAAACCGTCTCGTACGGCGATCTCGCGCGCAAGGTCGGAGCGCCGGGCGCGGCGCGCGCCATCGGGCGGGCGATGGCCACGAATCCCTTCCCGATCGTGGTGCCGTGCCACCGCGTGCTCGCCGCCGGCGGCAAGGCGGGAGGGTTCTCGGCCTTCGGCGGGCTGGTGACGAAGGATCGCCTGCTCTCGATCGAGAAGTCGCCGGTCCGTCTGACGGCGGCGACGAAGCTCCCGTATGACGCCGACGCGGCGATCGGGTACCTTTCGGAAGCCGACCCCGTGCTCGCGCGGCACATCGGACGCATCGGACCCTGCGCCCTCGAGCTGAAGCAGACGAAGAAGACGTTCGACGCGCTGGCCGAGGCGATCGTCCACCAGCAGCTGAACGGCAGGGCCGCCGCCACGATCTTCGCGCGCGTCTCGGCGCTGTGTCCCGGCGGCCATCTCGATTCGAACCACGTGCTCGCGACGAGCGACCGGGCCCTGCGCGGCGCCGGCCTCTCGGCAGCCAAGCTCGCGAGCCTGCGCGACCTCGCCAAACGCACCGAGGCCGGGCAGGTGCCGACGCTGGCTGCGCTCGCGACGATGGACGACGAGGCAATCGTCGAGGCGCTCACGGCCGTGCGCGGCATCGGCCGCTGGACCGTGGAGATGCTCCTCATGTTCCGCCTCGGGCGCCCCGACGTCCTCCCGATCGCCGACTTCGGCATCCGAAAGGGCTTCGCGCGCGTCTTCCGCACCCGCAACCGCGACGACGAGCTCGCCGCTCCCGCCGACGTCACCAAGCGTGGCGAGCGCTGGCGCCCGTATCGCTCGGTCGCGAGCTGGTACCTCTGGCGCGCCGTCGGCTAAGGCGATCACGCGGCCGACGGGGCGCTGAATCCGGCGAGCGCGGAGCGGCGAGGCCGGCGGTGAGGCGGAGGCGCCTGCGTAGCGGCGCGACGCAAAGTCGGGCCATGACGCTCCGAGTGTTTTGTCGCGCGGCGAAGCCGAAGCCGGAGCCTCACCGCCGGCCTCGCCGCACCCCGCCCCGATTCAGCGGCGCTTCACGGCGCCGTCGACGTCCAGCATGCGGTGTGGTCGTCGCTGCGGACGAGCTGGACGGTGACCGACGATGCGGGCGGCGTGGGCGGCATCGGCAGCGAGTTGCCGGCGCCGGTGACCAGGAGCTTGTCGGCGCGGTGCCCAACCTTCAGCATGATCTTGGTGAGACCGAGGCTCTGGCCAGTGGCCGAGCGGTACTCGTAGCCCCAGGGCTTCGCGCGCCAGCAGGGGCGTCCGCTGCACACGCCGCCGGGCGGGACGCCGGTTGCCATGAAGAGCGCGCCGCTCGCGTCGTAGACGCACAGGTCGTAGCCGGCGCGGTTGAGCGTCGGGTTCGAGAGCTGGCCGAAGGAGACGACGTTGCGCGCGCTCCACTTCCACGACAGGCGGTGGTGGACGAAGTCGAGCTGCAGCTTGATCTTGCGGGCCGGGGTGCACGGCAGCGGCGCCGGCGAGCAGGCGGCAACGGGGGGCGGCGGGATCACGGTGGCGGCGGTGGCGGCGTTCGAGACGCCGAGGACCAGCGCCAGCGCCCCGAGCGTCGCGCGAGAGTGGAGCCGCATCCGCGATAGGGAGTGCAAGGGGCGTACCGATCCCCACGATCGGCCTTTCCGCCGCTTGCCGGCCCCGAACCGGACGGAGTTCCGACGCAGCGTCGTTCCGGTGACGCTGGTCAGACGTCGAGCTTGAGGGCGAACTGCTCGAGCCCGTCGCCCCCCATGATCTCGATGCGCGGCAACGCGATCGCCGAATCGCGGAGGGTGCTCGGCCCGGGCTCGCACGAAAGGCCGTACAGGTAGCCGCATGCGCCGCAGAGATGGTGGACGACGCGATCGGCGTCGCCGTAGGGATACGCGAAGGCGGTCACGGCGTGACCCAGGCCGCGCTCGAGCGTCAGGCGCGACCGGGCGGCCTCGCGCACGATCTCGTCCGGCGCGAGCGCGGTGAGCGGTGCGTGCGTCGCGGAATGCGATCCGAACCAGACACCCTCGTCCCGCAGCCGGCGGATCTCGTCCCAGTCGAGCAGCGGGACCTCCTCGCCCATCGCGACGTCCCAGCGGTTGGTCTTGCCGATCAGCTCGGAGACGAGGAAGACGACGGCCCCGAAACCGTAGCGACGGAGCAGCGGCCACGCGTAGGTCGCGAAGTCGCGATAGCCGTCGTCGAAGGTGAACAGCACCGCGCGGCCGGGCAGCGGGCGGCGCGTGCGGAGCGCGTGCGACCACTCGACCAGGTTGGTGCCGCGGAAGCCCGACTCCTTCAGGTACGCGAGCTGCGCCTCGAACGCTTCGGGCGTCACGCGGTAGCGCGCGGTGGCGGGCGCGCCCGTGGGCGCCACGCGATGATACATGAGGATCGGCAGCCGCTCGGTCGTGACCGTCGCCGACCGGGTGCGCGGCGGCGCCTGGTCGGCCGACACGAGCCGCGCCGCGACGCTCGGCGCCATCTCCCCGTACTCGGCGTCGATCACGCGCTCGGGCGGCAGCGGCTGCGCGCGCGGCGTCGCGGCACCATCCTCGCGCCGGAAGAGCTGAATGCGATACGGGACGGTGCGCAGCTCGACGAGGAAGCGGAGCTGCGGCAGCGCACCGAAGACGTCCGCGAGGTCCTTGGCGCTGACGGACGCGTCCCAGTCGAAGCCGGGCATCCCCGGCTCGTCGCCGGCCATGTTGGGATGCGCGGTGAGGAAATAGCCGCCGGGCGTGAGCGCATCGGCGATCTTCGCAGCGAACGCAGGGAGCGTCCGGCGATCGGCGACGTAGTAGAGCATCTCGCTGCACACGATGAGATCGAATCGGCCGGGGAAGGCATCGTTCACGAGGTCGAAGTGGACGAACTCGACGTCGCCCGCGGTGCCCGTGCGCGCCCGCGCCCGCTCGAGGGCGAGCGTCGAGATGTCGGCCGCCACGAGGTGCTCCACCTTCGCCGCGAGCCGCGCGGTGAAGTGCCCCTCGGCGCAGCCGAGCTCGAGCGCGCGCGCGATCGGACCCGCGGGAACGAGGGCGAGCGTCTGCTCGTACTTCACCTGCTCGTACGGCGTCGTGTACTTCCAGGGGTCGGCACCGGTTGCGAACAGCCGCTCGAAGTCGTGCCGCCCGTAGGCCCGGGTCGTCTCCGTTCGTGCCTCGGACGCGGGCGTCGCGCCGCCGGCTGCCGGCCCGCCCCACAGAAGATCGGGTGCGTAGACGACGCGGTCCCGCTCCGGACCCGGCACGACCACGATCGGCTCGCCGTCGAGCTCCGTCGATGCCACGACCTCGCGCACGGCCGAGGCGGGAAGGGTCGCGCGGCGCGACGCGCTGCTGCCGATCGACCCGGCGGCGCGGCGGCCGACGATCGTTCCACCGGCGCCGTCGAGCGCGCGGCTGGCGGCGTGCGACCAGTTCGGGGAGAGGAGCGACGTGCCGCGCACGCGCACCGAGGACGAACCGACGGGCCGTACCGCCCGGCGTGCGGCCTCGGCGAGCCGGCGCCGCAGCGTCGACGGCGGCGAGAGCGCCGTGCCGAGGAGCGCCTCGCGAACCGCGACGACGCACAGCTCGACGCCGCTCGCCTCCGTGATCGCCGCCCGCAGCGCCTGCGCCGGCAGGCGCGGTCCGGTCGCGGTGATCGCGACTGTGCCGAGCGCGACGCCGCCGACCGTCGCTTCCACCGTGAGAGGGCCTGGCGTGACGGCGAGGTCCTGGAGGTCGTCGCTCACCTCGACGGTCACCCAATCGCCCTCGACGGCGCGCGGCTGCGTGGGCTCCTCGGCGAGTGCGGGATCGTAGAACCGATCCGACGGCCACTCGGGTCGTCCCCAGAGCTCCTGCAGGAACACGGTCCAGCCGGCGCGATCGTGCAGGTCCTGGATGAAGGCGCCGCTGCCGGTGCGCACGTCCGTGGTCGTGAGCAGGTTGCCGCGCCAGCGCCACAGGCCCTGGGCGTCCGGCTCGACGTGCGCCTGGCGATAGACGTCCTGCTCGAAGAACCGGCACAGAATCGACCACGCCTGGACGGAGGCGATGGCATCGGCGACGACCGGCGCGGGGACCAGGCCGTCCACGACGGGGACCTCGACGTTGCCGAGGCGCTGGCCCATCACCGTGGCCTCGCATTGGATGCGCTCGACGCCCGGCGGGGCCGTCACGCTCTCGATCGGACGGGTCACCTCGACGGCGATGCGCATGGTCGACCCGACGATGCGTGGCAGCGGCGCGTGCGAGTGCTGCTGGACCAGGACCTCGAGGAGCCGTCGCACGCGGCGGGCGAGCCTCGGCACGCCGGAGCGCTCCTCCACCGCGACGAGGAACTCGTCGACGAGTGGCTCCGACTCCGCCCAAAGGATGTCGCCACCCCGTGGCCCGAGACGTCCGGGAAGCAGGCCGGCGTGGACGATCGACTGCGCCAGGGTCGGCGGATCGAGGTTCGGCCACAGCTCGGGGCGCACCTCGTCCAGGAGCTGGCGCGCATCGACGCCCTGCCCGAGTGCCAGACCCGCCGTCCAGCAGAAGAGGCCGATCTGCGTCGATTCGAGCTCGCCCGGCGGCAGCTTCGGCGCCTCGCGGCCGGGACCGCCGGGAATCCTGGGATCGGCGAGGTGTCCGCGCTCGACCACGCGTAGCCCGTCGCGCAGGAGCTGGACGGCGTCGAGCGACAGCGAGCCGCTGCGCAGCCGGTAGTAGGCCAGCACCTCCTCGACGACGCCGAAGCGGACACCGGAGCGGACGACGCGCTGCCAGAGATCCCAGTCCTCGCAGGTGCGCAGGCTCGTATCGAACCCGCCGACGGCGACGATGGCGGCGCGCGGCACGAGGCACGAGTGGATCGAGAACGAGCAGCTCGTCCGCAGCGCGGCGATGAGGTCCTCGGGGCGGCCATGGAACCACTCGGGCACCATGTCGCCGTCGGGCGAGACGCGCGCCCACCCGCTGTAGACCGCGTCGAGCGATGGATCGGCCGCGAGCGCACCCAGCAGCGTCTCCATGTGCGCCGGCGCGATCCAGTCGTCGGAGTCGAGGAACAGGATGAGATCCGCGGCGGCGGCGGCGATCCCGGTGTTGCGCGCCGCCGACGCACCCTGCTGGGCCTGGCTCACGACGCGGATCCGTGGATCGCGCGCGGCGATCTCGCGCACGATGTCCCCCGTGGCGTCCGTCGACCCGTCGTCGACGACGATCGCCTCCCACCCATCCACGGTCTGCGCCTGCAGCGACGCCAGCGCGCCGGCGACGGTGGCCTGCGCGTTGTGCGCGGGGACGACGACGCTGATCGTAGGACGGGGCATTGGGCGCGCGTGGCGAAGGAGCGCTAGCGTGCCGCCCGCGTCCGCCAAGGGTAGCGGGTGCCTTGGCATCTCTCCGACCCCCCGCGCATTCGGCTGACTTACCTGAATCGCCGTCTCGCTGACTAGCCCGCCGGCGTCCTCACCTCCCCAATTGATGGGAGGCCGTTCTCATTGAATTCGCGCGCGCGCGGCGCGACGCTCGCGCCGTCTCCGAAAGGGAGGGTGGTTCCATGCGAGCTCTCGCGTTGGCAGTGATCCTGGCCGCCACGTCCGCCGCTCCGGCACGCGCCCGGCTGATCTTCGATCCCGGCGACTCCGCCTTCACCGGCGCCGTGCTCGAGGTCTTCGACGCGAGCACGGCACCCGCCGGCGCCCTGGCGTTCACGCTCACCAGCGGCGGCTCGGATTTCGACTTCAGCACGACGAACACGCACGGCCTCTATCGCTGCGCCGGCGGCATCGCGGGGGACATCTGCCAGCTCGAATCGTTCTTCCCGGAGGGGATCACGCTCACGATCGATCCCCCGGTCGCGGCGATCGGTTTCCAGTACCTCCTCGCCGAGTGCCGCGGCGTCATCACGTTCGTGGGTACCGGCGGCAGCGAGCGACACCAGTTCCAGTTCGGCGAGCACGACCTCTTCGTCGGCGCCGCCGAGATCGGCGACATCGGCACCGTGACGCTCAACGACACCTGCTTCGACGCGGCCTGGAACGACCTGCGCTTCGTGCCCGGCTCCGGCACGACGCCCGGCGGCACGGCCGACCTCGCGGCCACGAAGACCACGTCGGACGATTCGGCCGACGACGTCACCTACAGCCTCATGTGCACCAACACGGGGCCCGATACCGCGACGGGAGCGCAGATCGTCGACTTCCTGCCGCCGCTGCACCCGTACGGGAGCAGCACCGTGCCCGCCGCGCTCAGCAACGACGGCACGGTGGCCACGTTCTCGGCCGGCGATGTCGCTGCGAACGCCTCCGCGCAGGTGGGCGTCACGCTCGGGAAGCCGCCATTCGGGCCGGGCGGCCTCCAGTGCAATTCCATCACCACCAACGTCGAGCGCGTGACGTCGAGCTCGAGTGAGCCCGATCCCACCGACAACGTGTCGGTCACGCACGCGTTCTTCGACAAGTCGTCGCGCGGCGGGTTCCCCGAGGTGTGCGGCAACGGCATCGACGACAACTGCGACGGCCGCGCCGACTGCGCCGACCCGGCGTGCGACTGCGTCCCGCAGCTTCCCGCGGCGCCCGGCCAGCCCGACTGCTCCGGCGGTGAGCTCGCCGTCGTGCCGGATCTGGACCTCATCGTGTCCGGCGTCGCATGCCTGCCGGCGGACACGCCGGCCCCCGTCCACCGCTGCTGCGTCGATCGGGGCACCTGCGGCGACGTGTGCGTGCCGGCCTTCTGCTGCGACGGCTCGACGTGGTCCGATCCGAGCCTCTCCAACCTCCAGCGCCTCTCGCAGTGCGACCTCGGCGTGCCCGGCTGCGTGCCGCACGACCCGAACTTCAAGGAGGCCGATCCGCGTGTGAACGTCTTCGGCTACGGCTACACGCAGGCGGCGCGCCGCCACACCTACACGCTGCACTACGAGAACGACGGCACCGCCGACGCGCACGACGTGTCGATCATCGACGTGCTGCCGCCCGATCTCGACGACACGACGCTCGACGTGAACGACGGCGGCACCTACCACGCGGCGACGCGCACGATCACGTGGCTCGATCCGGTCGTGACGCCGAACGAGCCGCGCACCGTGCACTTCTCCGTGAACGTGCGCGCCGACGCGCCGGTCGGGACGCGCATCCGCAACGTCGGGACGATCGTCTTCCCCGACGCCGTGCCACCGTCGCGCGTCGACACGAACTTCGTCGAGCACACGGTGGTCGACGACGCGACCGCGGTCGTGCCCGACCTCTCGATCCTCGGCTGCGAGCCCGCCGGGCCCGACACCTGGCGCATCCGGCTCGTCAACAACGGCTTCGGCTACGCCTACAACGTGACCGCCCTCGCGGTCGACCCGCCGCCCTGCCGCATGGTCAGCGACGGCCTCGCGAGCTTCGCGCATCCCGACGATCCAGATCCCGACGAGCTCTCGACCGTGATCCCGCTCGCGACCACGACCAGCCGCGACACCGTGACCATCGCCGACCTCGGAGGCGATCCGTGTCAGGCGCTCGGGTGGATCGTGCGCTGGGAGGACCCCGCCGAGAACACGTTCTCGCGCTTCGTTCCGCCGCGCCCCGACGTGAATCCGTGCCCCGGCACGACGACCACTTCGACCAGCACCACCTCGTCGACGTCGACCAGCACGTCGACGTCGTCCACAGAGCCGCCGTCGCCGACCACCACCACGACCACGTCGACGTCGAGCACGACCAGCTCCAGCTCGACCTCGACGACGACCACCTCGACCGCCCCGACGACGTCGACGACCGGCGCGGGGAACCAGCCGCCCGACTGTCGCGGGGCGAAGGCGTCGCCCGCCAAGCTGTGGCCGCCGAAGCACCAGCTCGTCCCGGTCGAGGTCTCGGGCGTGACCGACCCCGACGGCGATCCGGTCGACGTGGTCGTGACCGACGTCTTCCAGGACGAGCCGCTCCAGGACCGCGCCACCGGCAACTCCTGCCCGGACGCGAGCGGGCTCGGGGGGCCCAGCGCCATGCTGCGCGCCGAGCGCATCGATCCGGCCAAGGACGGGAACGGGCGCGTCTACGTCGTGCGGTTCACGGCCAAGGACGGCCAGGGCGGACACTGCCGCGCGTCGGTCAAGGTCTGCGTGCCGGCGAAGCCCGGCCGCCGCTGCGTCGACGACGGTCCGCTCGTGAGGTCGACGGGCCCGTGCAAGTCGAGGGAGCGCGATTGAGGGGGCTCACTCTCCGCCGATGAGCCCGACCTGGTTCGCGGCGTGCGCGCCGCCGTCGACGACGTAGAGGGCGCCGTTCACGAACGACGCGTCGTCCGAGGCGAGGAACGCGACGGCGGCCGCGAGCTCGTCGGGCTGTCCCAGGCG
>DATJZY010000019.1 GCA_035577985.1 Candidatus Eisenbacteria bacterium | reverse complement strand
GGGGGTGCAGCGTTCGCTCCCCGATAATCGCTCGGCGCTGCACCCCCGGCACCCGCTCCGCCGGGACGATGCAACGTCGCCGGTTTTGCCTCGGCGCACCCCTCGGGCTAGCTCGGCTCATGGTCAGGAGATGGAAGCAGGTGGACGTGTTCACGTCGGTTCCGCTCGCGGGGAACCCGGTGGCGGTCGTGCTCGATGCGGGGGGGCTCGACGAGGCGACGATGCAGCGGCTGGCGGCGTGGACGAACCTCTCGGAGACGACGTTCGTGCTGCCGCCGACCGCGGCCGGTGCGGACTACCGGCTGCGAATCTTCTCGCCGCGCTCGGAGATGCCCTTCGCCGGACATCCGACGGTCGGATCGGCGCACGCGGTGCTCGAAGCAGGAATCGCAAAGCCGAAGGCGGATCTTCTCCATCAGGAATGCCGCGCCGGCGTGCTGCCGATCCGCGTCGAGGGACGGCGGCTTTCGGTGCGCGTTCCCGACCCGAAGGTCCGGCGTGAGCTCGCACTCGAGCGCGACACGGTGGCGCGCATGCTCGGGGCGGCGCCCGTGGAGGCCCCGATGGTGATCGACGTGGGGCCGCTGTGGGTGGTCGCGCGTCTCGCCGACGAGGCGACGGTGCGCGCGCTCGGGCCCGACCTCGCGGAGATCGATCGCCTGTCGCGCACGATCGGCGCCTCCGGCATCACCGTTTTCGCGCTCGGCGCGCGTGGCAACCCGATCGCCGTGCGGTCGTTCGCGCCCGCGGCCGGCGTGCCGGAGGATCCGGTCTGCGGCAGCGGCAACGCCTCGGTGGGCGCCTACCTCGGCGTCAGCGGCCTCGTCGCCGAGACTGGCGAGCGCTATCGCGCGAGCCAGGGACGCGAGCTCGGTCGCGACGGCATCGTCGACGTCGCGGTCGCTCGCGAAGGGCGCACGGTCGAGATCGGCGGCACGGCGCTGACGGTCGTCGACGGCACGCTCTGCCTTTGACAGCGCCCCGCCCGCCGATGATCCTGTAGCGTGGCCGCGCGCCGCCTTCGGGGTCTCCTCCTCGCCGTCGGGATCCTCGCGGGGTGTGGCGGCGACCGCGGCGCGGGGCTCCTCGCCGGGCTGCTCGGGGACACGCTGCGCCAGAGCCTCGGGCTCGCGGCCGGCGAGTTCACCCGCTTCGATCTGCGTCACGTCCAGATGGTCAACGTGAAGATGGCGGCGCCGAAGCTCTCGGACGCCGACACGAGCGCACGGCCGGTCTTCCTGCGGGTCGCCGAGATCGACGTCGAGTACCGGCCGCTGGACCTCTGGTGGAATCGCCGGATCGAGAAGGTCGAGATCCGCGGGCCCGAGCTCTGGCTCGGCGAGGCGTTCTCGAACGCGGCGGGCTCCGCCGCCCCGTCGGATTCGTCCACGCCGTACCGCATCGGAACGCTCGCCGTCTCGGACATCACGGTCCACGTCGACAACCTCTCGGCGCGTGGCACGTCCATCCCGCTGCGCTTCGCCCGCGACAGCGCGCTCGTGCTGCACGACGTCCATCTCGGCAACCTCGGCGCCAACCCGCAGGACGACGCGCCGCAGACGCTGCGCGCGGACCAGGTCGTCATGAGCGCCGCCTACGGCCCGATGGCGCCGCTCGTCACCGTGGACGCGGTCGTCGTGCGCTTCACCTGGCGCGACCTCGCGGCGCGACGGATCGGTGAGCTGCGGATCGAGCATCCGGTCCTCCACATCGGCGAGGACTGGTTCCACCTCGTCGAGGACCTGGGGGGGGCGCGGCCCGCCGCGACGGCCGTGGCGGCGTCGGGCGTGCCGTCCGCGGCGGAGGCGCCGTTCGTGCTCTCGCGCTTCGACGTCGAGGGGCTGGAGATGGCCCTCAGCTCCTGGGGCGTGGTGCAGCTCCGCCTTCCCTTCAAGTTCAGCACCGACGCCAGCGACGTGCCGCTCGATCCGAACGGCGCGTTCCTGCTGCGCACCGAGCTGAAGGTCGCCGAGCCGGACTGGGATCTCCCCGAGTACGGCCTGCACGTCCGGGGCCTCCGCGGCGACCTGCGCTTCAACTGGCCGCCGCAGACGGGCGACGAGAACGTCGTCCGCAGCGTCAAGGCCGAGGAGCTCGTCTGGAACGGGACCCGCGCGCGGAACCCGTGGTTGTCTTTGACGATCATGCCGGCTCCACCCGTCCGAGCCGCCGTCAGTCGCGACGCCGAGGCGAAGGCCGACCTGCGCTTCGGCAGCGAGGTGGGCGCGTCGTACGCGAACGGCTGGGTGGGCGCGAACTTCTCCCTCGTCTGGTCGGCGACGGCGTCGGCGCGCGGCACCGACCTCGGGCGCGCGGCGCCGTTCGATCGCCTGGCCCTGCCGGGCCTGGCCGGGCTCGACGTCGCGGCGTCCGGCACGGGGACGCAGGTGGCGAAGGGCCGCGGCGATCTCGTCAACACACGCGGCACGCGCATGTCGGTCGAGCTCGGCGGCGAGGTCACGCGCTTCCTGCAGGAGACGCTCGGGATCGCGGAGTCGACCGAGGCCGACGCGGAGCGCGCCCGCATCGGCGCGGCGGTCGCCGAGCAGCGCCTGCGCTCCGGTGACGTGCAGGCCATGAAGAACCTCCGGCTCGTCGGCGAGAACGCGCGCGGGCTCCTCGAAGCCCGCACCACCGGGATCGACGATCGGTTTCCCGGCGCCGAGGAGCTCGTCAGGCGCGAGAACGCGAGCCGCGACGAGGTCTACCGCTACGTCGCGCGTCGCGACGCGAAGCCGCTCGACCTCGTCCAGCACGACTACGCCGAGCAGTGGCGCCTGCGCTCCTATCCGGACGAGTGGCTCGAGGCCGACGACGGACGCTGGTACCAGAAGTAGCGTGCGGCGTGGCCGGCCATCAGATGATCGGCGCGCCCGGGTCGAGGCCGAACAGGACGCGGCCGACGATCTCGAAGCGGCCGGTGCTGAGGATCACGTGCTGCGTGACGGCGTGGACGTCGCGCCAGCAGCGCTCGATCGGAGACGACTTCTGGATCGACGTCGCGCCCGCGGCGTCGTAGACGAGATCGACGGCCTGGGCAGCGAGCTTCGCCGCCGTCACCGAAGCCAGCCGCGCCGCGGCGCGCTCCGGCGCGCCGAATGGCGCACCCGCCTCGCCTCTGCGCCACGCCTCCTCGTTCGCGCTCCACAGGTACGCGCGCCCCGCCTGCAGTAGCCCCTCGGCCTGGGCGACCTGGATCTGGGCAAGGGGCCGCTCGCAGAGCGTCGCGCGCGTGGCCGCCGGGACCTTCGTCGTCGCCAGCTCCACGAGCGCATCGATCGCGTGCTGTGCGATGCCGAGCGCGACCGACGCGAGACCGCCACCCAACTGGGTCACGAGCGGAACGGCGGCGAACGCCCCGCGCTGCCAGGACGAGCGCGGATCCGGCCAATCGAACGTGAACGCGTCGGGGACGAACACGTCCTCGAAGGCACAGTCGTTGCTGCCCGTCCCGCGCATGCCGCTGACCGACCACGTGTCGAGCACCGTGCACACGCGCTTGGGCAACACCCCCGACCGCATGACGGGAATGCCGTTCGACCCCATCTCGGGCGCGCCGTCGCGGAACACGATCCCGGACGACATGACCCAGGTGAGCTGCGCCGAGCCGCTCACGAACGTGGCCTTCCCCGAAAAGCGCCAACCTCCATCGCACCGGACGGCGCGCGTGGACATCGGGTTCAATGATCCGCCGATCAGCGCGCGCGGGTCGCCGAAAATCTCGTCATACGTCGCGTGCGGCAGGAAGTGGCCGAACACGGGACCGTCGGCGCAGATGGCGAGGTTCCAGCCGCAGGAGCCGTCGATGCGGGCGACGGCCTCGTAGACCCGGAGCGTCTCGGGGATCGTGAGGCCGCTGCCCTTCATTTCGAGCGGCAGGAGGACCCGGAAGAGCCCCGCCTCGTGGAACGCTTCGACGACCTCCGTTGCGAGCTGGGACTCGCGCTCCGAGCGCTCTGCGTGCTCGCGAATGAGAGGCGCCAGGCGCGCGACCCCATCCAGAGGCCCGTGCAGGCGCTCCGGAACGCTCTCCACCATGGCGCGACCTCTAATGGGAAAGCGGCCGCGCCGGCAAGGCCCGATCAGGATGCGACGGCGGTCGGCACGCCGGTCCTGCCGACGCCCAGCTCCCGCTCGACCAGCGCCTTCAGCGCCTGCCGCGCGCGGTGCAGGCGCACATTCACCGCGTTGGCCGTGATCCCGAGCGCCTCCGCCACCTCCTCGGTGTCGAGATCCTCGATGTCGCGCATGAGGAGGACGGTGCGGTAGCTCTCGGGCAAGCGATCGATCAGACGGCGCACCATCGCGCGGGTCTCCCGTCGCTGCGCCGCCTCCTCGCCCGGCGTCGCCCACTCGCTGCTCGCCTCCAGGCGATGCCCGTCGTCGTCGAAGCGCGGCAGCAGGTCGTCGATCGACTCCTCGGGACGGCGGCGGCGCGAGCGAAGCTTCATCAAGGCCGCGTTGACGACGATGCGGTGCAGCCACGTCGACAGCCGCGACGTGCCGTTGAAGCTCGCGATGGCCCGGTGCGCCTGGAGGAGCGCGTCCTGCACGACGTCGCGCGCGTCGGCTTCGTTGCCCCCCATCATGCGACGCGCGACCGCGAGGAGGCGGCCGCCATGGGCGCGCACGAGTGCCTCGAATGCCGCCGCGTCGCCGCCCCGCAGGCGGGCCACGAGCGGCGCCTCTTCGGGGTCGCCGGTCTCGGCCTCGCGCGTGCCCAGCAGCTCGCGGACGAACGACGAGGATCCGACCAGCGTCGCGCCCTCGCGGGCGAGGCCTCGGACCAGTTCGGTTCCGACGGCGTCGACGAAGGTCACTCGTGCGAGGTCGAGCACGAGGCCCTGGCCAGGAGCGCGGCGGCACGCGAGATCGAGCTCGGCCGCGCTCTGCGCGACGATGCGTCCTTCGGCGCGCAGGTGGGTGGTCCGGTCGGCTCCGGGGAGGCGTGTGATTCGCAGCATGCGGTTCGGTAGAGCAACGCTCGTACCGAGGCCGATCGTGGGCGTCGCCGATCCGGAATCCTGCGACGGATCGGCGAGTTGGCCCTGAACGCACGCCGCGGCCGCCGCCCACGACGGCCCACGGCATTTCGCGGAACCACCACGCGTCGCGAGCGGCCGCCGAATGTCGAGGGCCTACGCGTAGGCTTGCCCCGCCCGACCGACCCCGATAATGCTCTCGCCCCTATGGCTGAGCAGAAGGCAACGAACATCGTCTGGCACCAGGGTGCCGTGAACCGCGACGACCGCGAAAAGCTGAACGGACACAAGGGAGCGACCGTGTGGCTGACGGGGCTCTCGGGCTCCGGCAAGTCGACCATCGCGGTCGACCTCGAAAAGCGCCTGTGCGAGCGCGGCGTGCGGACGTACATCCTGGACGGCGACAACATCCGGCATGGCCTCAACAAGAACCTGGGCTTCTCGCCCGAGGACCGGACCGAGAACATCCGCCGCATCGGTGAGGTCGCGAAGCTCTTCACCGACGCCGGGCTGGTGGCGATCACGGCCTTCATCTCGCCCTATCGCGCCGATCGCGATCAGGTGCGGGCGCTCATGAAGCCCGGCGACTTCGTCGAGATCTTCGTCGACTGCCCGGTCGAGGTCTGCGAGCAGCGTGACGTGAAGGGCCTCTACAAGAAGGCCCGCGCCGGCGAGATCAAGGAGTTCACCGGCATCTCGGCCCCATACGAGGCGCCGGCGAAGCCCGAGCTCACGCTCGAGTCGCACGAGCTGTCGGTCGACGCGGCGGTCGCGAAGGTAGTCGACTACCTCGCGTCGAAGGGGATCGTTCCGCGCGCGTGAAGGCCCCCGGGCTCAGCCGAGCCCGGTGCGATACCAGGCGACGACCGGTCCGGCGATGGCGTCGCGCATCGTGATCGGATCGGCGTCGGGATTCCACGAGCCCAGGCAGAACGACGTCAGCGCCTCGCGCGCCGCTTCGCTCGTCGAGCCGAGGCCGAGCTGTACCAGGTTGAAGTCGACCGTCGAGCGGACCGGGTGGCGATGGGCCGAGCGGACCGGGAACGGCGCCCGGTCGCCCTTGGCGTAGCGATCGGCGAGGCCGTCGGACACCGGGCCGTCGATGTCGAGATTCAATCCCGCCGGCGGCGCCGAGGGACCCTGCTCGTAGCCGTGTCCGATCGACGTCAGCACGTCGACGACCGTCGCTTCCGGTGGATGGTAGCCGCGGGCGACGAGCGAGGCCTCGACCTTCGCGCGTAGCCCGTCCGCCGGCACCGCCGCCGGCGCGATAGGAGGGGGCGCGAACGCCGCGGTTGCGGGCTGCGGAGGTCGCGAGGCCATCGCGCGCACCTTCGTGCGCGGCGCGACGCGACGCTTGGCGCGCGCCTTCGGCTTGGCGGCGCGCCGCGTGCGGGTCTTGGGCTTCGCCGAGCGCTTGGGGCGGCGCTTCGCCCGCTTCTTCGGCTTGGTCGCGCGCCCGGAAGCCCGCTTGCGCCCGCTCGCCTTCGTCTTCTTGCGCTTGCGTGCCTTCGCCATCCGGCCCTCCTCCGGCGGCGTCTAGCACGCTCGCCGCGCCGCCGGCTACCGCGCCCCGGTTAGGGCGACGACGGCGCCCTCCCGTCCGTAGCGCACGACCGGCTCGTCGGTGCGTGCGTCGAGCACGGCGACCACGCCCTGCGGAACCGTGTGGCGCGGCGGGCGTCATCGAGCGGCGGCACGGCGCGCTTCCGCGGCTCGGTGCCGCTCGCGGTCACCAGCGACGCCCTCGTCTTGGTCGATCGCCTGCACGACGCCGTTGGACACGTACCAATCGCCGATGCCGCCCTCGGCGTCCGCACCGCCGAACAGGAGCGCCGTGTCCGCCGCGGTGATGCGCTGCGAGACCGGCTGCGCCGCGGCCATGGTCACGGCCAGAGCCACCCCGATCGACGCCATGGCTGCCCTCATGCTTCCCCCTTTGGCATGCCTAATAAACCATTGACACGCATGGAAGATCCTGAATAAAAGTGGACTAAACCCCCAGGAGCACCTTATGAGATTCGGAGCCAACGCAGACGCCGCGCCAGACGACACGGATCTCCGCATCATGTCGCTCTTGCAGGAGGATTGCCGCACTCCGCTCGCGCGTCTGGGCGAGCAGGTGGGGCTCTCGGCGCCCGCGGTGCTCGAGCGCATCAAGAAGCTCGAGGCCGCGAACGTCATCACCGGTTACCACGCCATCCTCGACGGGCGTCGCATCGGCCTCGACGTCACCGCATTCATCGGCGTCCTTACCACCAATCCCGATTCGATCGAAGCGTTCGAGCAGCAGGTGACCGCGGTCGAGAACGTTCTCGAGTGCCATCACGTGACCGGGGCGTTCACTTTCCTGCTCAAGGTGAAGACCGCGAACACGTCGACGCTCGAGCGGCTGATCTCGAAGATCCGCTCCATCGACGGCGTGGCGCGGACCGAAACGACCGTCGTCCTGTCGACCCACATCGAGCGCGTGCAGCTCGGCCTCGAGCCCGAGGACACCGTGCCGCCCACGCACACCCGGCGCACGCGGCGCTCGAGCGAGGGAACCGGACATCTGCGGAGAGCGTAGCATGGCGCAACGAAGCACACAGTGGCTGAGGGACCCGCGGATCGAGCACGACGCATGCGGGGTGGGATTCGTCGTCAACGTGAAGGGCGAGCGGTCGCACGACATCGTGCAGAAGGGGCTGACGGTTCTCCAGAACCTGACGCACCGTGGGGCGTGCGGCTGCGACCCGTTGACCGGCGACGGCGCGGGCATCCTCATGCAGATGCCCGACGCGTTCCTGCGGCGCGAGGCGAAGTCGCTTCGCATCGACCTGCCGGCGCCCGGCGATTACGGCGTCGGGATGGTCTTCCTCCCCGCCGAGGTGCACCAGCGCAACGAGTGCGAACGCATCATCGAGAAGGTCGTGCGCGAGGAGGGCCAGAAGGTCCTCGGCTGGCGGCACGTCCCGATCGACGAGACGAAGCCGGGTCCGGTCGCGCAGAAGGCCATGCCCGTCATTCGCCAGGTGTTCGTCGGCGCCGGCCGCCACACCAAGGGCCCCACGGCCCTCGAGCGCAAGCTGTACGTCATCCGCAAGCGGGTCGAGAACCTCGTGCGCACCTCGACCATGCCGGAATCGGAGCGGTTCTACATGCCGAGCCTCTCGGCGCGCACGATCGTCTACAAGGGCCTGCTGCTCCCCGAGCAGATCCCGGCCTTCTACCACGACCTGGTCGATCCCCTGTTCGTGTCGGCGATCGCGCTCGTCCACCAGCGCTTCTCGACCAACACGTTCCCGTCGTGGGACCGCGCGCATCCCTACCGGTTCATCGCGCACAACGGTGAGATCAACACGCTGCGCGGCAACGTCAACTGGATGCACGCGCGCCAGGCGATGTTCGCCTCCCCCGACTTCGACGACGTCATGAAGCTCTTCCCGATCTGCGATCCCGCGACCAGCGACTCGGGAAACTTCGACAACGCGCTCGAGCTCCTCGTCCACACCGGGCGCTCGCTGCCGCACGCGGTCATGATGATGATCCCCGAGGCGTGGCAGGGCCACGAGAGCATGGGCCCGAGCAAGCGCGCGTTCTACGAGTACCACGCGTGCCTGATGGAGCCGTGGGACGGCCCGGCCTCGATCGCCTTCACCGACGGTCGGGTCGTGGGTGCGGTCCTCGACCGCAACGGCCTGCGGCCGTCGCGCTACGTCGTCACCAAGGACGGCTTCGTCGTGATGGCGTCCGAGGTCGGCGTGCTCGACATCGCGCCCGAGAACGTCGAGCACAAGGATCGCCTGCAGCCCGGTCGCATGTTCCTGGTCGACACCGAGCAGGGACGGATCGTCGGCGACGAGGAGATCAAGGAGTCCATGGCGGTACGCAAGCCGTACCGCCAGTGGCTCGACCTCAACCTGAAGCACCTGGACGACCTGCCCGAGGCCGAGGTCCTCGCGCCGGCCCATTCGCCCGACACGCTCCTCACCCGCCAGCAGGCGTTCGGCTACACGATCGAGGATCTGCGCATCCTCATGACGCCGATGGCCCTGAACGGCCAGGAGGCGGTGGGCTCCATGGGTACCGACACACCGCTCGCCGTCCTGTCGGACCGCCCGCAGCTCCTGTTCAACTACTTCAAGCAGCTCTTCGCGCAGGTGACGAACCCGCCGATCGACCCGATCCGCGAGGAGCTCGTCATGTCGGTGCAGACGACGATCGGGCCGCAGCAGAACCTCTTCGAGGAGACGCCCGAGCACGCGGCGCAGCTCCAGCTGAAGAGCCCCATCCTCAGCGACGAGCAGCTGGCGCAGGTGAAGGCGCTCGACGAGGGATCGCTGCGCGCCATCACCCTGCCGATCCTGTTTCCCGCGAAGCTCGGCGGCGAGGGGCTCGGGGCCGCCCTCGACGAGCTGTGCGAGCGCGCCTCCGACGCCGTGACACAGGGCTACACGATCCTCGTCCTCTCCGATCGCGGCGTCTCCGAGCGCAAGGTGCCGATCCCGTCGCTGCTGGCCGTCGGCGCCGTGCACCACCATCTCATCCGCGAAGGCACGCGCATGCGCGTCGGCATCGTGCTCGAGTCGGGCGAGCCGCGCGAGGTGCAGCACTTCAGCCTGCTCCTCGCCTACGGCGCGGGCGCGGTGAACCCGTATCTCGCCTACGAGACCCTGCGCGACATGGAGATGGAAGGCGTCATCCGCGACGTCGACCAGGAGACGGCGCTCAAGAACTATCGCAAGGCGATCGACAAGGGCGTCCTGAAGGTCATGACCAAGATGGGGATCTCGACGCTGCACAGCTACCGTGGCGCGCAGATCTTCGAGGCGATCGGTCTCTCCCGCCGGGTGATCGACCGCTACTTCACCTGGACCGCGTCGCGCATCGAGGGCATCGGCCTCGACGTCATCGCCGAGGAGGCCCAGCGCCGCCACGACTACGCGTTCCAGGTCTCGCCCGCGCTCGACGGCGAGCTCGACGTCGGCGGCCAGTACCAGTGGCGCCGCCGCGGCGAGCACCACATGTACAATCCCAACACCGTGGCGAAGCTCCAGCACGCGGTGCGCAAGGGCGACTACCGCCTCTTCAAGGAGTACACGGCGACGGCGAACGACGAGAGCCGGCGCCTGTGCACCATTCGCGGGCTCCTGCGCTTCAAGCCGGGCACGCCGATCCCCATCGACGACGTCGAGCCGGCGTCCGAGATCGTCAAGCGCTTCAAGACGGGCGCCATGTCGCTCGGCTCGATCTCGCGCGAGGCGCACGAGAACCTCGCCATCGCCATGAACCGGATCGGCGGCAAGTCGAACACCGGCGAAGGCGGCGAGGACTCCGTCCGCTACCAGCGCGATCCGAACGGCGACTTGCGCCGTAGCGCCATCAAGCAGGTGGCGTCGGGACGGTTCGGCGTCACCAGCTACTACCTCGTCAACGCCGACGAGCTGCAGATCAAGATGGCGCAGGGTGCGAAGCCCGGCGAGGGCGGCCAGCTCCCCGGCCACAAGGTCGACGAGTACATCGCCAGGATCCGCTACTCGACGCCCGGCGTCGGCCTGATCTCGCCGCCGCCGCACCACGACATCTACTCGATCGAGGACCTCGCGCAGCTCATCCACGACCTCAAGAACTCGAACGACCGCGCGCGCATCAGCGTGAAGCTGGTGGCCGAGGTCGGCGTCGGGACGGTCGCGGCCGGCGTGTCGAAGGCGAAGGCCGACGTCGTCCTGATCAGCGGCGACTCCGGCGGCACGGGCGCGTCACCGCTGACCTCGATCAAGCACGCCGGCATCCCGTGGGAGCTCGGCCTCGCCGAGACGCAGCAGATCCTGGTGGCCAACGACCTCCGCGGCCGCATCCGGGTCGAGACCGACGGCCAGCTGAAGACCGGGCGCGACGTCGCGATCGCGGCGCTGCTCGGCGCCGAGGAGTACGGCTTCGCGTCGTCGGCCCTCGTCGCGACGGGCTGCATCATGATGCGCGTCTGCCATCTCAACACCTGCCCCGTGGGCATCGCGACGCAGGACCCGCGGCTGCGCAAGAAGTTCGAAGGCAAGCCCGAGCACGTCGTCAACTACATGATGTTCCTCGCCGAGGAGCTGCGCGAGGTGATGGCCGAGCTCGGGTTCCGCACCGTCGCGGACATGGTCGGCCGCGTCGACGCGCTCGACGTGCGCGACGTCTCCGAGCACTGGAAGGCGCGGGGCGTCGACCTCTCCGCGATCCTCCACAAGCCGGACGTGCCGCCCGAGGTCGCGATCCGGTGCGTCACGACGCAGGACCACGGCCTGGAGAAGGCGCTCGATCGCACGCTCATCGCCAGGGCGGCGCCGGCGCTCGAGCGACGCGAGAAGGTGACACTGGACCTGCCGATCACGAACCGAAACCGAACGGCCTGCACGATGCTGTCGGCGGAGGTCTCGCGCCGCCACGGCGCCGAGGGCCTGCCGCCCGACACCATCCGGCTGAAGTTCACGGGCTCGGCCGGCCAGAGCTTCTGCGCCTGGCTCGCGCCGGGCATCGCGGTCGAGCTCGAAGGCGACGCGAACGACTACTTCGCGAAGGGCATCTCGGCCGGGCGCGTCGTCGTGTACCCGCCCAAGCGGGCGAGCTTCGTCGCCGAGGACAACATCATCGTCGGCAACGTGTCGCTGTACGGCGCGACGGGCGGCGAGGTCTTCCTGCGCGGCCAGGCGGGCGAGCGCTTCTGCGTCCGCAACAGCGGCGCGACGGCCGTCGTCGAGGGCGTCGGCGACCACGGCTGCGAGTACATGACGAAGGGCACGGTCGTCGTGCTCGGCAAGACCGGGCGCAACTTCGCGGCCGGCATGTCGGGCGGCGTCGCCTACGTCCTCGACGAGGACGGCACCTTCGAAGGCCACTGCAACAAGGGCATGGTCGGGCTCGACCCGCTGACCGCGCAGGACGAGCGGACGCTGCGGGAGCTGGTGGAGCGCCACGGCGCGCTCACCGGGTCCGCCGTCGCGGCGCGCATCCTGGGCGAGTGGGACCGCGTGCGCACGCGGTTCGTGAAGGTCATGCCGACCGACTACAAGGCCGTGCTCGCACGGCAGCACCTCGACACCGATGCGGCGCGCGTCGCCGCGATCTAGGATGGCAAGGCTCCATGGGTAAGATCACGGGCTTTCTCGAGTACGAGCGCGAGACGCCGCACAAGGAGGCGGTGCCGCAGCGGCTCAAGCACTGGCACGAGTTCGAGCAGAAGATGCCCGAGGAGGAGCTGCGCATCCAGGGCGCGCGCTGCATGGATTGCGGCATTCCGTTCTGCCACAAGGGTTGCCCGCTCGGGAACATCATCCCGGACTGGAACGATCTCGTGTACCGCAACCGCTGGAAGGACGCGATCGATCGCCTGCACTCGACGAACAACTTCCCCGAGTTCACCGGGCGTATCTGCCCCGCGCCCTGCGAGGAGGCGTGTGTCCTCAACATCAACAACGACCCGGTCACGATCAAGCTGATCGAGAAGAGCATCATCGACTACGCCTTCAAGGAGGGCTGGGTGACGCCGCAGCTCCCCGAGCGGAAGACCGGGAAGAAGGTCGCCGTCGTCGGATCGGGCCCGGCCGGAATGGCCTGCGCGCAGCAGCTCGCGCGCGCGGGACACGACGTCACGCTCTTCGAGCGCGAGAGCCGCATCGGCGGGCTGCTCCGCTACGGCATCCCGGACTTCAAGATGGAGAAGCACCTGATCGACCGCCGCATGGAGCAGATGGCGGCCGAGGGGGTGACCTTCCGCACCGGCGTGCACGTCGGCGTGACGGTCGCGGCCGACGAGCTCCGGCGCCAGTTCGACGCCGTCGTGCTCTCGGGGGGCGCCACCAAGCCCCGCGACCTGCCCGTGCCCGGCCGCGAGCTCGCGGGCATCCACTTCGCGATGGAGTTCCTGCCGCAGCAGAACAAGGTCGTCGCGGGCGACGAGATCACCGGGCAGATCCTGGCGACCGGCAAGCGCGTCGTCATCCTCGGCGGCGGCGACACCGGCTCGGACTGCCTCGGCACCTCGAACCGCCACGGCGCCGTCTCGGTGCACCAGTTCGAGCTCCTGCCCGAGCCGCCGAAGGACCGCCCGCCCCACGTGTGGCCCAACTGGCCGATGATCCTGCGCACCTCGAGCTCGCACGAGGAAGGCGTGATGCGCGACTTCAGCATCAACACCAAGGCCTTCCTCGCCGATGCGCAGGGCCGCGTGCGGGCGCTGCGCGGCGTGCGGCTCGACTGGGCGCAGGAGAACGGCCGTCCGGTCATGAAGGAGATTCCCGGCAGCGAGTTCGAGCTGCCGTGCGAGCTCGTGCTGCTGGCCCTGGGCTTCCTCGGCCCCGAGACCGACACGGCGATCGCGCAGCTCGGCTGCGAGCTGACCGAGCGCGGCAACGTGAAGGCGGGCCCCGACTACCAGTCGACGGTGCCGGGCGTGTTCGCCTGCGGCGACGCGCGCCGCGGCCAGTCGCTCGTCGTGTGGGCGATCTGGGAAGGGCGCGAATGCGCGCGCGGCGTCGACGCGTACCTCATGGGCGAGACGTCGCTGCCGTCGAGCCCCGAGCTGTAGCCGCGAACGCGCTACGACCTCGTGTCCGTAGCACCGGCCCTCGCGGCTACTTGGGATCGGGAGCGCAAGTGCAGGTGAACGGCGGAAACGCCCCCTGGGCGATGCAGTGCAGGCCGGACGGACAGCTTCCTCCGCACGATAGAGAGAGCGCGCAGGGCACCAGGGTCGTCGTGGTGACCGTCGTCGTCGTGGTCGAGGTCTGACAGGTCGGCGGCCCCGCCGACGTGTCGCACACGAGCTCGGGACAGCACGCCGCCGGGTCGCACGCATCGCCGGTCTCGCCGCAATCCCCGGGCTCGTCGGCGACGAGCATGGCGACCAGGTCGTCGACGTGACCTTCGACCTGCGTCGCGTCGCCGATCGTGCGGCAGCCGCCCTTCGCCTCGGCCGCAGCGAACGCCGTCGTGAACTTCTGCTCGGCTTTCGCGAGACAGGCGTCGTCGGCCACGAGGCCGCTCTTGACGGCCTTGCCCCAGCAGGCGAGCTTGGCGACGACCTTCTTGCCGGCGGCTGTGAGCTTGGCGGCCGCGCACGTGTCGGCGGGCGTGGCCGGGATGGCCGCACGTGTCGCGAGGAGAACGAAGAGGACCGGGCCTGCTACGCGAAGTGCTCTCGTCATGGCGTCCCTCAGTTTGATGCGCAGTCGAACATCGAGAGGCCGTCCGAAGGCCACACGTACATCCCGACGAAGCACTGCTCCGCCCCAGAGGACTCCCCGAAGAAGATGGTGTGTCCGGTGTCGTTGACGTACGTGCACGTCGTCTGAACGGAGTCGCTCGTATGGAGCGCGAACGACGTCGGGATGATGGGTTGCTGGTCGAGCACGTACGGCTGGTCGAGCACGGTGGTCGGTGACGCGCCATGCGTGATCGTCATCTCCACGTGCGTGCCGCGGGAATGCAGATGCGGCCAGACCCCGACGAGCTGGCTCTCGTGTTCCCAGACGCACCCTCCGCCGGCCGTATGCGGCTGGCCGTCACTGGGAATGCCGATGTTGAACGTCCCGGCGAGCAGCATCGTCGCGTCCTGGTGCACGGTCGCTGCCGATCCCGTGCGCGCGAGGACGCCCGCGATCCCGTCGGCTGGATCGGGGTCGGCGTTGGCGAGGAACAGGTTCAGGTTCACGTAGTCGCCGGCGTGGAGCTGCACGCCGACGTCGAGCGGGAACTCGAAGTCGCCCGTTCCTATGCCCGACGCGTAGATGAGCCGTTGATCGAGCGACCCTGCATTGCAGTCGTAGTCGCCGAGCGGCGAGGACGTGGACGGCGATACGGTGACGAACATCGCAAACACGCCGGGCGGCGACACCGGGCGGAAGGCCCTGATGTACATGTCCGATCCGATCCGGATGCGCCGGCATCGGTAAGCTTCCCTCCCCGCCGGCATCGACCAGGCGCGTCCGACCAACGCCACCCAGTCGCCGCCCGGGCCGCCGGGCTCGTCGGCCACGACCGTTCCGACGCCGACGTCGACGTCGCCCTCGACAGCGTCCGCGTCGCCGGTCGCGATGCACCCGCCCTTCGCCTCGGCCTTCGCGACGGCGGCCCCGAACTTCTGCTCGGCCTCGAGCAGGCAGCCGAGGTCGACCGCGCGGGCGCGCTTGATGGCACCCGAATAGCACTTGAGCTTCGCCGCCGTTTTCTTGGCGGCCGCCTTCAGCTTGGCGGCCGCACACGGCCCGTGCGGCGTCGACGCCGCGCCGGCGACGTCGAGGGAAAGCGCGCAGACGAGGCCGAGGACCGCCGTATTCCCGACGCGACGTCGGACCCTGGAATCGAAGAAGGTCATCGGCACCTCCCATTCGCTCCGTCGCCGCCAAAGGGACGGACACTTCCTGAGGCGTTACGATCGACGGCACGACGTGCCGGCGTCCGGCACGAATTGCGTCGCGGCACGGCCGACGGCGCCGGTGCGAGCGGATCGGAGCCCCGGGAGGCGACCGGATCGGGCCGGATCGCCTCGTTCTTCGCGCGGTTGACCCCTGCCCGTCGCCGCCGTAGCGTCGCCCGATGGCCCATGAGTCGACGGTGCGCGGCGTCCTTGCGTGCGGCGACGCGCCGTCGAGCCCCGAGCTGTAGCTGGGAGCGGACCCCATGGGCACGCCGCCCGAGCGTCACGCGCTGAACACCCGGTTCACCTGGCGATCGCGTGGCGGGCCGTATCGACGCGTGACGGCCGCGCAGGCGCGCGCCTGGGACGAGGACGGGTTCTTCGTGCTCGAGGACGCGTTCGACGCGGCGACGCTCGCCGCCGTCGTGGCGGAGATCGACCCGTTCGAGGCCCGCGTGACGGAGTTCCTGCGCGGCCGTCCCGACGGACGGCTCTTCATCGCGGACGCCGAGGCGATCACGTTCAGCGTCCACCTCGTCGTGCACTCGGCGCTCCTGCGCGCCTTCTGCGCGGGGCCCGTCTTCCGGGACCTCGCGCACGACCTCGTGGGCCCCGACGTGCGCCTCTACTGGGACCAGGCGGTCTACAAGAAGCCCGAGAAGTCACGGCGCTTCCCGTGGCACCAGGACAACGGCTACACGTACGTCGAGCCGCAGCAGTATCTCACCTGCTGGATTGCGCTCACCGACGCGACGGTCGAGAACGGCTGTCCCTGGGTCGCGCCCGGCCTGCACCGCGGCGGGACGCTGCGGCACTGGATGACCGACCTCGGCTGGGAGTGCCTCCACGACCCGCCCGGCGCGACGCCCGTACCGGCGCGCGCCGGCAGCATCGTCGTCTTCTCGTCGCTGACGCCGCACACGACCGGGCCGAATCTAACGCCGCACGTCCGCAAGGCGTACATCGTGCAGTTCGCGCCCGACGGTGCGCGCATCGTCCGCGACGACGGCACGAGCGAGCCCGCGAACGCGCCGGATCGGCAGTTCCAGGTCCTGCGAAGCGGCGAGCCCGTTGGCTGACGCGGCGATGCCGCCCGGCCGTCATCGGACGGCGGTCGTGTGGGTGCTGGCCGGCAACTTCGTCGCCGCGATCGGAACGGGGCTCGTGCTGCCGCTCCTGGTCGTCTACCTCCACGACGTCCGCGGCTTCGCCACCGAGACCGCGGGCTTCATCATCGCCTCGAGCGCGATCGCCGGGCTCCTCGCCGCCCCGCTCGCAGGTCGCATCATCGATCGCGTCGGGCCAGTGGTGTCGGCGGCCGCCGGTCTCGGCCTCGAAGGCATCGGCATCGCGCTCTGGGCCGACGTGACCCAGGTCTGGCAGGCCTTCCTCGTGGCCGGCCTCCTGCCGGTCGTACGCGCCGTGATCTTTCCCGCGCTCGGCACCACCGTGGCGCGCCTCGTGCCCGAGGAGCGACGGCAGCGCGTCTTCGCGCTGCAGTTCATGTTGTTGAACCTCGGCATCGGTCTCGGCGGCCTCGTTGCCGGATACGTCGCCGATCGCGAGCGGCCGGAGACCTTCGAACGGCTCTATCGCATCTCGGGGATGGCGCCCTTTCTGTTCGCGGGGGCGTTCCTCGTGGTGCTGCGCCACGCGGGACGCTTGCGCGCCGTCGACGTGGCCGCCGAGCACGCCGGGCGCGAGGGCTCGTTCGCCGACGTCCTGCGCGACCGCAAGGCGCGCCTCTTCCTCTTGATGAGCCTCGTCCTCATGACCTTCGGCTACGGGCAGGTGGAGATCGGGCTCGCGGCGTGGACGACGCAGTACGCCGGACACGACGTGCGCGTCGTCGCGTGGGAGTTCGCGGCCAACACGCTGACCATCGTCGTCGGGCAGCTCGTCGTCCTGCGGCTCATCGAGGGTCGCTCCCGGACGCGCATGTTCGCCCTGGTCGGCGTCACCTGGGCGGCGGCCTGGGCGCTCTTCGGCTCGGCCGGCCTCGTGCCCGGGACGCCGGCGGCCGTCGTGCTGCTGGTCCTCGCGACCACCGTCTTCGGCATCGGCGAGACGGCCTGGTCGCCCGTCGCGCCGAGCTTCGTCAACGACATCGCGCCCGAGCACATCCGCGGGCGCTACAACGCGACCGCGAGCATGAGCTGGGGCGCAGGGGCTGCGATCGGCTCGACGCTCACGGGGCTCCTCCTCGGCGCCGGCGGCGGCTGGGCGGGCGTGTGGGTCGCGTCGCTCGTCCTGGGTCCGCTCGGGGCGTCGCTCGTGGCGTTGCGACTGCGTCGCGAGCTCACGCCGAAGGAGGACGGACGCTTCGCGGAAGCGTCCGCCCCGGCGTGAGCGAAGGGGGTGGCGACTCGCTTACGCGGGTCGCTTCTCGTGCGCGACCATGGTCATCGCGTGCGCCTCGCCGATGGGCTCGAGGCCCACCACACTGCCCGAAGAAAGGCCGTACGCGCTCTCGCTGTGCTCGGAGAGGTCGAGACCTTCCATCTCGGCCTCGTCGGAGACCCGCAGCGATCCGAACGCGACCTGCAGGACGCCGAGGATGACGGCCGTCGCGAGCGGCGCGAAGAGCGCGACGAAGACGATGCCCTTCAGCTGCACCACGATCTGCTGCGCATTGCTCTCGATCCCCGACCCGAGCGTCACGGCGAAGATGCCCGAGGCGAGGGCGCCCCAGGCGCCGCCGAGCGCGCGCACGCCGAAGACGTCGAGGGAGTCGTCGTAGCCGAAGGCCGGCTTCAAGAACGTGCACGCGGCGTACGAGATGACGGACACGCCGACGCCGATCGCGAGCGCGCCCGCCGGGGCCACGTTGCCGCACGCAGGCGTGATCGCGACCAGGCCGGCGACCGCCGCCGTGGCGCCGCCGAGCGCGGTCGGCTTGCCGCGGTGGGCCCATTCGATCACCGCCCAGGTGACCACGGCCATGGACGCCGCGGTGCTCGTGTTGAGGAACGCCAGCGCCGCGAGCGGGCTCGCGCTGAGCGCGCTGCCGGCGTTGAAGCCGAACCAGCCGGTCCACAGGAGCCCGGCGCCGACGAGGCACAGGGGCAAGCTGTGCGGCGCCATCGGGTCGCGCCCGAGCCCCCGGCGCTTGCCGAGCATGACGGCGGCGACGATCGCCGAGAAGCCGCTCGACATGTGGACGACCAGCCCACCGGCGAAATCGATCGCGCTCGCCTTGAAGATCCACCCCTCGGACGCCCAGACCATGTGCGCGATCGGGCAGTAGACGACGAGGAACCAGACGGCGATGAACGCGCACCAGACGTCGAACCGCATGCGCTCGGCAATGGCACCCAGGATGAGCGCGGGCGTGATGATCGCGAACATCGCCTGGAACATGATGAACACGTACTCGGGGATGTTGCGCGGCGGCGACGCGAAGTTCGCCGTCACCGACTCGAGCGTGACGCCCGAGAGGCCGAGCTTCGAGAAGTCGCCGATCCACGCGTTGCCGGTGCCGAAGGCGAGGCTGTAGCCGACCAGGATCCACAGCACCCCGACGATGCCGGCGGAGAGCACGCACTGCATGAGGACGTTCAAGACGTTCTTGGCGCGCACGAGCCCGCCGTAGAAGAGCGCGAGGCCCGGCAGCGTCATCATGAGGACGAGCGCCGAGGCGGTGAGGACCCAGGCGGTGTCGCCCGAGTCGATGACCGGCGCGGCCGCCTCTTCGGCGTGCGCGATGGCGATGGAGAGCAGCGTGAGTCCCGCGGCGGCTGCCAGCCGGACGCGGTTCGAGAGCAATGGGAGCGTGGACGTCATCGAGGGATCTCCTCTGTCGAGAAGGGGTGTCGCCGAGCGACCGAGCGCGCGAGCGCGTTCGGCACGGGTGGGCCGGCGAGACCGCTCGATGGAGCGTCTAGGCGCGGTGGCCGGCGGCGTCGGACCCGAAGGTCGCGAGGGCCGGCGGTGCGTGCGCGTCGTGGAAGACGGCGCCCGAGCCAGCGACGAGCCGCTCGCCCGCCGTCTCCGGCATCCGCCCGGCGCGGTAGGGACGCGACCGGCGCGGGTCGGACGTGAGACGCGAGTCGGACATCCGCCGCCGGCTTCGCCCGTCGTGCTGCTGGGCGAGGAGGGCGTTGCCGCCCATCGGACCGTGACCGGGATTCGTGGCCCGCGAGTTCTCGTCGCCGCGCTGGTGCGTGGACCGCGGTGCGGCGCTCCGGCGCCGCGACGGCGCGGGGATCGCCTCGGCCGCGCGCATCCCGACCTCGCGGCGGAGGAACGACGCGTAGCCGACGGCGCCCGCGGGACCCGCCGCGGCGAGCGTGACGCCGATCGCCAGGGCGATCGAGGCGAGGGAGCAGCGGGTATCGGCTCGGCGTTCCATGCGGCGGCCACGCGAAGGGCCGCACCCCTACCGAGCAAGGCGTATGCCGCCTCCAACTATCGAGCTACCGGGGGTCGTGCTCCAACTACTGCCGCGATCGAAGGCAGCCGTGCCCCCGATCGAGGCAACGTGCTCAGCCGCCGATGCCCGACCCGGCCGCCCACTTCTTCATGAGCTTCGCATCGGGCTTGAGGATCCACCCGTTCTTGGCCGACCGTTTGATCGCCTTGTTGTACGCGGCGATGAACGCCTTGTGGGTCGGATACAGCGCGGCCAGCTTCGCGTCGTCGAAGGGCGTGGTCGTACCGAAGAGCTGGCAGAGGAGCGATCCACCCTGGTTGCCCGTGAACGCCGCGATCGGCACGTCGACCTGTGGCGTGCGAATGCCGCCGAGCGCGTTGCCGTTCGCGTCCCTCGTGATCGCCGGCGGCGGACCGGCGGCAACCTCGAGGCGCGGCGCCGACTTCGGCGGCTTGCCCGTCCGCACCCAGCGATCGAGGGCGACCATCGCGGCGCTCACGACGAAGTGCTGCGGGCCGGAGTTGATCGCTGAAGGGCAGTCGACGATCCCTGGCACCGGGGACGACGTGAGCCCGATGCCGGCGAAATCCGGCGTCTTGCCAATGTCGGCCGTTCCGTTGGTCAGGTACCAGTCGGCGTGCGACGTGCCCGCGACCTCCCAGAGTCGGAATCCCTCGCTGTCCTCCTGCCGCGCCGCGAAATAGCCGACGACGGGGAAGGTGAGGTCGCTCTCCGTCTCGAGCGTGAGCACCGGAACGTCGAGATCGCTCCGGATCTGCGCGGCGCCCGGCGGGTTGATCGCCGGCTGGGGCGCTTCGGAGAGAGGTGCACCGAAGGCGAAGCGGCTGTGGACGAAGTAGCCATCGAAGAGGTGGGCGATCGGATGGATCGCATCGATGTAGTTCACCATCCGAAAAGCCGACTGCGACTCCCCCGCGGCGATCACGCGCTTCACCTTGAGATCGCCGAGAATCCGCTGGTTCGCGGCGGGGCGCGCCAGCGATCCCGCCTGGGAAAAGATGTCGTACGAGAAGCTGTCGCCGGGATGGCTCAGCGTCCCGTAGCGCGCCGGGTTCGCCGTCTTGAGGGGAAGGCTGATCACGTTGACGAGACCCGGGCCGCCCTCGACGCCCACGTATTGCGCCGACACGCCGACCCAGGCGAATCCGTCCCGGATGAGCGCCGTGTGCCCTTGCGTCCAGTCGGGCGAGGCATCGACGCCGCCGCTCACGTTGAGCCACTCGACGATTACGGTGCCGTTGAACTTCTTGCGGTCGATCGGGCGGAAGACGACGACACGCGTCTTGTACGGCGCGGTCGCACCGGGCGTCACGGTCCACTTGCCGTCGAGCCCGAGCGGGCCGACGTTCGTGAAGGCGCTCGCAGTCCCCGAGATGAAGTACTCCTCCTGCACGTAGCCGACCTGCGCCGGATCGAAGCTCGTCGCCTGCAGAAAGATCGCTCCCGGCGACGTGATCGGACCCTCGACGGTCGGCGTCGGCACCTGGGCCGACGCCGCACGGGCGAGCAACAGCGCGCAGACGGGTGCCACTACGGCGACGAGACGCCGCCTCGAACGAACGGACATGTCGGTCCTCCCTCGGGGGGAAATCGATATCCCGTCCCGGGCGTATCGCAAAGGTCCGTCGATGGTAAGTCGGGGCGTCCCCCGCTACACGCCTCCCGTGGCGATGGCCGGGCTTGCGAGCCCCCCGAACGGGGGAGCGATCGTCAGCGCCGCACAGATCGTGATCGCCGCCGCCTGGATGGTCCTGGCAGTCGTCTTCGGTGGTATGGGCCTCGCCGTGGCACGGATCCTCCGCGTGCCGGACGAGGGCGCCGATCGCCTGCTGCTCGCCTTCTGGCTCGGCTGGGCCGCCGCGGTCTTCGTCCTGGAGCTGTGGCAGCTCGCCGCGCCGGTCCAACCCCGTGCGCCCCTCGTCGTCGCCGCGCTCGGCGTCGCCGGATTCGCGGCATGCGCCCGGCGCCCGCTGCGCGACCTCGCACGCCGGCCGCTCCGAGCCGTCGCCGCCGTCGCCCTGGGTCTCGCCGTCACGTGGTGGCTCTCGAACCTCGCCCAGGGCGGTCCGCAGCACGGCGACAGCGGGCTCTACCACGTCCCGACCATCCGCTGGCTCGTCGAGCGTCCGATCGTTCCCGGGCTCGGAAACCTCTTCTTCGCGCTCGGCGACAACCAGTCGTCGTTCCTCTACACCGCCATGCTCGAGTGGGGCCCGCTCGCGCATCGCTCGCACCACGTTGCGAACGGCATCCTCGTGCTGATCCTCTTCGGGCGCGCGCTGCTCGGCGCCGCCCGCGTCCTGGGACGGCGGGACGTCGCGCCCGTGGATCTCTTCTACGCATTGCTGATCCCGGCCGTCGCCGACCTCGCGCTGGGCATCAATCTCACCAGTCCGTCCCCGGACGCGGCGGTCTTCGGTCTCGGTATCGTGCTCTCGGGCGAGGTGGTGGCGCTGCTCACGCGATCGCCGTCGGCCGGCGCCGGCGCGGCGTGGGCACGCGGCGCCACGAGTGCCGGGCGGCTCCTCGCGCTCGTCGCCCTCGCGGCGGCCGGGATCACGGTGAAGCTCAGCTTCGCGGGCCTCGCGGTGGCGAGCGTCGTGGTCGGCGTTCTGTTCGCGCTCGTGCACGATCGCCCGCCGCTGCGCGCCGTCGCGCGGGTCGTCGCGGCGGGTTTCGGGATCGCGCTCCTGGGTCTCGTGCCGTGGACGATCCGCGGCGTCGTCCTCACGGGATATCCGGCGTTCCCGAGCCTCGTCGGCGGCGTCGACGTCCCCTGGCGGCTCCCGCCGGCCGCCGCGGCCGAGGTGCTCGGGCCCTACATGTTCGAGGTGCCCTGGTCGGCGCCGTTCCGGCAGCCGGCGTGGTTCCTGGTCGTGCTCGAGCGTTTCGGTTGGCGCGAGCGCGACGTCGTCGTGCCGGCGACGATCGCAGCAGTGGCGCTCGCCGTCGCCCTGGTCGTGCGGTTGGCGACCGCTCGTCGCAGCGTGCGACCTGCTCCGTACCTCTCCGCGCTGATCGTCGTCCCGCCGATCGTCTCCGCGCTGTACTGCTTCATCGCAGGGCGGCTCGCGCGCTACGTCGGCGCGTCGATCTGGATCCTCGCCGCCGAGGCCGTGGTGCTGGTCGCGCGCGGCCGCCGCCACGACCTGGGACGAGCGTTCTGCGCGCTCGCCGCGGTGGGCGCCCTCGCGCTCGCGTGGCTGCCGGTCGCGCACGGGCGCCCGCTGTGGCGCGACCTGCACGACTTCGAGGAAGCCGCGGCCCCGCGCGTGCATCCGGTCACTCTCGCGTCGGGCCTCGTCGTCAACGTGCCCGAGGTCGCGCAGTCGTGCTGGGACGCACCCCTGCCCTGCACGCCATTCCCGAACCCGGCCCTCCGCCTGCGCCGTGCGGGCGACCTCGGGTCCGGCTTCGTGCTCGACCCGACCCTCGCGGCGAGCGGCGGCTGATCACGCACGCGTCGGCACGCTGTGGTGGATGCCATGGCACCGTACGATGTTTGTGACTCGCTCGGCGGCCCCACACCCTGGCAACATGAGGCAGGTTGTCGCTGGCTGGGTGGTCCTCGCGTCGTTGGCTCTGCGTCCGCTCGCCGCGGGCGCGCATTCGCTCCTGGTCACGCCGTCGCCGCGGTCGCAGACCATCAGCACGACGGCGCCGTGCGGCGCGGGCCCCAACGTCGGGATGCCGGTCCAGACGTACACGACGGGCCAGATGGTCCAGGTGAGCTTCAGCGAGGTTCAGAGCCACGGCACCTTCCGGCTCGCCCTGTCGAGCGACAACACGACCTTCGGAAACGTCCTCATGGACAACATCGCGGCGCAGTCGAACGGCGCCTCGCACATGGTGACCGTGCAGATGCCGGCCGTCGGGTGCGACCCGTGCGTGCTCCAGCTCTTCCAGCGCAATGGCGGCGGCGGCTACTACTCGTGCGCCGACATCCGCGTCGTGGCGCCCGCGACCACGACCACCACGACCACGTCGACGCTGCCGGACGGCTCGTCGACGACCACCACGACGACGCTCGCCGACGACGGCTGCGCGAACCTGGACGGCTTCGATCACGCCGACTGCCAGGTCGCGAAGGCCCTCGCCGACCCGCCGTGCGCCGGCGACACCATGGATCCGACGCTCGACAACGCGCTCCGCCTCGGGCTCGGGAAGGTCCAGACGCTCGTCCAGACCGCGCGCACGAAGACCAAGCCCGCGCAGGTGAAGCGCCTGCTGAAGCGGGCCGACAAGAAGCTCGCCGCGGTGCTGAAGCGCGCGACGCGCACGGCCTCGCTCGGCCGCACCAGCGAGAGCTGCGCGGGCAGCGTCGGCACGCTCGTCGCCGAGCTGCGCGCCACGCTCGCCACGCTCGCGCCGAAGAGCTGAAGCCCCGTCCTCGCCGCCCTGCGCGCGCACTCTTGGTGCGCAGGATCGCACACCCGGCGCCACCCGGGTGGCGCCGGCGCTGCACGGCGCACGCGCTCCGACACGGCCGACGCACCCGACCGCGCCGCGGCGCATGGCGCACCGCCACCGCCGGGCGTGGCAAATCGGGCGTGAACCTGCACCCGGCACGGCAGGCGCCGCGGAGGCGGCGGGAATCTTGCTCCACCTGCCGGCATGGCGCGGTGGTGGGTAGTCGGCGCGCTCGTCGCGGTGACGGGCTGCGGGCTCTTCCGCGAGGTGCCCGTCCCGGCGCCACCGGCGGCGCGCAACGACGACACGTTCGGCACCGGGATGCCCGCGAGCGCGCTCGCCAATCCGCGGACGCTCGAGTGGACGCGCCGGCTGTGCGGCAAATCGGCGAAGCGGGCGGCGGCGGCATACGGGCTCACGCGGAGCCGCGCGCAGCTCCCGCGCCTGGAGGCCGTGCTCACCGCGCACGGCCTGCCGCGCGCCCTGATCGCCGTGCCCGCGGTCGAGAGCCGCTTCCACGCCGACGCACGGGGCAGCCACGGCGAGCTCGGCATCTGGCAGCTCCGGCCCGCGACGGCGCGTCGCTTCGGGCTCGAGGTGACGCGGGGACGCGACGAGCGGATGCACCTCGAGCGCTCGACGCAAGCGGCGGCGCGCTACCTCGTCTTCCTCCACGAGCGCTACGACGACTGGCCGCTCGCGATCGCGGCCTACAACGCGGGCGAGGGGCGCGTCGATCGCGCGCTCGCCCGGCGTCCCGGCGCGACGCTCTGGGAGCTGACCGAGCGCGGGGGCCTCCCGCGGCGCTCGCGCGAGTACGTCGCCAAGGTGCTCGCGCTGGTCCGCATCGTGGCCGCCCCGGCGTCTTGCGGTGCCGACGTGCCCGTCCTCAACGCAGGAACACCGGGCCCAACCCCCGTGCCACCAGCGCTTCGGCGAGCCGCGTCTTCACCGCGATCGTGCGCATCGGGATGCGCGGGATGATGGCTTCGAGGCGGAGGTGCTTGCCCAGCTCCTCCCCCTCGAACTCGTTGGCGAGCAGCCGGCGGGCGCCGTCGATCACACGCTCGTTCGCCGAGGCGACGAAGACCTTGGTCATGGCGAGCCGGAGCGCGTCGTCGTCGGACGAGCCGTGCCCCGAGAGCAGCCGGGTGCGGTTGACGACGCTGTCGATCGCGTAGACGTCGATGATCATGTTGGCGAGGATCTCGAGGTGCTGCTGCTTCTCCTTGAGCGACGCCAGATCCTTCTCGACCAGCACGCGCGTCGTGTAGGCGACCACGCGCTTGGCGACCTCCGCGGCGCGGTGCTCGCGCTCGAGTGGCCCGGTGACGGCCGGCGGCCATGCGGCGCGGTCGGCGATCTCGCGCTCCACCTGTTTCAGGAAGTCGAAGTACGCGATGCCACCCTGCCCGATCCGCTTCACCAGCGTCGCCGGAATGATGAGCCGGTTGATCTCGTTCGTCCCCTCGAAGATCCGGTTGATGCGCGAGTCGCGGTAGTGGCGCTCGACCGGATACTCGGCGGTGAAGCCGTAGCCGCCCAGCACCTGCAGCGATTCATCGGCGACGGCATCCAGCGTCTCGGTGCCGAACACCTTCAGGATCGACGCCTCGATCGTGAACTCCTCGATCGACTCCTTCACGAGCCGCTTCACGGCGTCGGGCGCGCCCGGGTCGATCGCGTCGGCGGCGGCGTCCATCAGGCCGGCCGTCCGGTAGCTCATGCTGTCGGCGACGTAGATGCGCGTCGCCATGTCGGCGAGCTTGCGTTGGATCATGCCGAAGCTCGCGATCGGGCGGCCGAACTGCTTGCGATCGCGGGCGTACTCGAGCGCCACCTGGAGACACTCCTTGGCGGCGCCGACCGACCCGGCACCGAGCTTGAAGCGCCCGATGTTGAGGATGTTGAACGCGATCTTGTGGCCCTGGCCGATTTCGCCGAGGACGGCGTCCGCCGGGACGCGCACGTCCTCCAGGATGAGCTGGCGCGTCGACGAGCCACGGATGCCGAGCTTCTTCTCCTCCGGCCCGGTCGAGACCCCGGACGCCGAGCGCTCGATGATGAAGGCGGTGAAGTGCTCGCCGTCGACCTTCGCGAAGACCGTGAAGACGTCGGCAAATCCGGCGTTGGTGATGAACTGCTTCGTTCCGCTCAGGCGATAGGAGCCGTCGGCGCCCCGATCGGCGCGCGTCTTGGCCGCGAGCGCGTCGCTGCCCGATCCCGGCTCGGTGAGAGCGTAGGCGGCGAGCCACTCACCCGTCGCGAGCTTCGGCAGGTAGTGCTGCTTCTGCGCCTCGCTGCCGTAGTACACGATCGGCAGCGTACCGATGCCGGTGTGCGCGCCCCACGAGACGCTGAACGACGCGCAGAGCGCGCCGCGCTCGGACACGAGCATCGAGGTGGTCTTGTGCAGGCCGAGGCCGCCGTAGGCCTCGGGGATGTCCACCATGAGGAGGCCGAGCTCGCCGGCGCGCTTGAGCAGCGCGGGCATGAGGCCTTCCTTCTTCGCCTCGATCTCGTCGAGCTGCGGGAGCACCTCGCCGCGCACGAAGTCCTCGGCCGTCTTCGCGTAGAGCAGGTCGGTGTCGGTGAAGTCGGCGCCCGTGAACTGCGGGTGTGTCCCGACCGGAGCGACGAGCCAGCTCGCGCCTGGTGCGACCGCCATGCCTCTCCTCCCCGCCCGCCTCGTGCCGATACCGCGGGCGTGCTCGTGCCGTAGCGCGTGGTCCGTGCAGGGTCAACGCGCGCGCCTCGACACCGGCCCCCGGTTCGTGCGAGCAGGCAGCCCCGATGGGGCGCGCCCCTCTTCCGAAGCACATCGCGGAGCTGGATGGCCTCCGCGCGATCGCGATCCTGCTCGTGCTCGCCATGCACTCGTGCGGCGGGTTCGGCCGGACCATCCAATCGTTGACGCTCCACGGCTGGATGGGCGTCGACCTCTTCTTCGTGCTCTCGGGATTCCTCATCACGGGCATCCTGCTCGACACCCGCGAGGACCCGCGCTACTTCCGCGCGTTCTACATCCGGCGCATCCTGCGCATCTGGCCGCTCTACTACACGATCCTCGCGATCGCCTACGTGGCGATTCCCCACTGGAGCGTGTGGCTGACGCTCGATCCCGCCCGGCGCGGCTACTGGCCCTACCACGCGCTCTTCGTGCAGAACTTCGTGATCCGCGAGCTCTTCTTCGATCCGCTGATCGTCACGTGGTCGCTCGCGATCGAGGAGCAGTTCTATCTCGTGTGGCCGCTGCTCGTGCGTACCGTGCCGGTGGCGGCCCTCGGCCGGGTGCTCGGTGGCATCATCGTCGCGAGCCCGATCGCACGCTGGATCACGTTCCTCGCGACGGGCCTCACCGCGCCCGTCTACATGACGACCTGGTGCCGGCTGGACGGCCTCGCCTTCGGCGCCCTCGTCGCGTGGTGGGTGCGGCAGGACGGATTCTCGTTCGCGGCGCTCCGGCGCTGGGGGCTCGTCGCGTGCGGCGTCGCGGCGCTGGTGGCGGCGCTCCCGATGGAGTGGCCCGGGGCACGCCTCGTGAAGGGCGACGTCCTCGTCTACAGCGTGGTCGCGCTCGGCTTCGCGGGGCTCCTCGCGCTGGCGCTCGAGGGAGGATCGCGCGATGCGCCGCTCGCGCGCGTGCTGCGCGGTCGCGTCCTGCGCTACGTCGGGCGGATCAGCTACGGCCTCTACCTCTGGCACCCGATCGTCTACAGCGCGGTCGATCACAGCCGCCTCGTGCTCCTCCTCCCCGGCGGCCGGCGGGTGATCGGCTCGTTCGTCGCCCAGCAGGCGGCGCTCTTCGCGGTGGCGTCGGCGTCGTGGTTCTTCTTCGAGGCGCCGATCCTGCGCTTGAAGTCCCGCTGGGCGCCCGAGCGTCAGCCGCCGCGGAGCGCGACGACCGCGTACTGACCCGCGGGAAGCGTCGCCTCGACCCGCCCGCCGAGCTGCTGAGCGAGCGACGGCGCGATCGTGGCCGTCGTCACCAGGTAGCGGATCCGCTCGGCGTCGACGAGCGCCGCGAGGGCGTCGGGCGAGAGCTGACCCGAGAGCGCCGCGATCGCCTGCCGCGTCTTCTCGGCGTATCCGGGCGTCATGAACCAGTGCCCCACGTACACGCGATGGGGCGTGTACGCCGGAACGTAGTTCGCGAGGTCCGGGGGCGCCAGCACGTTGCCGAGCGGGCGGTCGTGCAGGAGCGCGATCGCCTGCATGCCGTCGGTGCGAACCCGGTGGGTCGCGATCGCGCCGACGCACCTCGAGGTGAGCGTGATCGCGGACTGGAAGAGGAGAACGGCCAGCGCGAGGACGCGGACGGCGCCCCAGGGCAGCGCGCGCTGGCGGTCTGCCGTGCGCAGCAGCGCAGGCGCCGCGGCGAGGCACACGGGTGGATAGAGCTGGAAGACGAAGTGGTATCCGTTCAGCACGCTCGAGCTGTGCAGGAACACGATCGCGAGCGTCCACGCCCCGAGCGCCAGCCGCGCCGGATGATGGTCGGTCACCATCTGCGACCACCCCCGCGCCGCGAAGAAGCCGACCGCGCCGAGCGTCACCGGGTACCAGAACGGCGACAACGCCTGCGGACCCAGCGCATTGCCCGAGGTCGCGCTGTAGACGGCGTCGGCGCTCTGCCACGCCGCGACCGCACCGTTCGCCACCAGGACGGGAGCGAGCGCGAGCGCGATCCGTCCCGCCCCGGCCAGCCCGCCGGGGACGTCGAGCATCCAGCCGAGGACCGGACGCGTCGCGGCGACGGCGAGCACGACGATGGCGGAGTACGGATGGGTCCAGAAGAGCGCGGTGAACCCGGCCGCGAGCGTCACGACGTCGCGCGTGCCCGCGGGCCCTGCCGACCGCAGGAGCGGCACGAGCGTCCAGAAGGTGAGCGCGAGCGCCGCGACCCAGAGCGGGTTGTAGGTCGCGGCGAACGTGTTCCAGCCCTGGAGGTGCCAGAGGTCCTGGTTCACGAAAGTCTGGATCTGCGCCGGGATGGCCGCAAAGGCGGCGTAGACGACCGCTTCGAAGCCGCCCGAGAGCGCGACCAGCCAGCACGCGAGGACGCGCTGGCGCCGATCGGCGAGCACGACGCCCGTCACTCGCCAGAGCGCCGCGAACATGAGCGCGAGCAGCGGAATGCGTGACAGCTCGAGCACCACGAACGGATCGAGCCCCGTCCAGCGCACGACCAGGCCGAGCGCGTCCTGGAACAGGAGCACGTAGCGCCCGTCCTGCGGCATGGTGGTGAACGGATTCGCGAGCGCGACGTGGCCGGTGGCCGCCGCCTCGCGGATGAGCGCCACGTACGCGAGCCAGTCCTTCGGGTTGTAGCCGATCGGTGCGATGCTGAAGCCCGGCTCGGGCGCCGTCACGCGGGTGGCGAGGAACGGCAGGGCGCGCAGCGCGGCGACGATCACCGGCGCGAGCCAGAGGTGCCAGGGCGGGCGATCCTTCACGACCGGCCCGCGCGCGCGAGGCGTACCATGGCGTCCGCCAATGCCGGGAGCCGACCCGGGCGGTCAAGCGCCCCCGTTGCGTGAGCCTGCGCGTCTCGTAGGTTCGCAGGCGGAGGGTACGCGCGATGATCGATCTCTACACCTGGACCACGCCCAACGGCCGCAAGATCTCGATCATGCTCGAGGAGACGGGACTGCCCTACAAGGTCGTCCCGGTGAACCTGGGCGCGCTCGAGCAGCAGCGCCCCGAGTTCCTGGCGCTCAACCCGAACGGCAAGATCCCCGCCATCGTCGACCACGACGCGCCGGGCGGTCCGCTCACGATCTTCGAGTCCGGGGCCATCCTCGTGTACCTCGCCGAGAAGACGAAGCGCTTCCTGCCGACCGAGGTCCGGGCGCACGCCGCGACCATGCAGTGGCTCATGTTCCAGATGAGCCAGGTGGGACCGATGATCGGCCAGGTCGGCCATTTCGTGAACCAGGCGCCCGAGAAGATTCCCTACGCGATCCAGCGCTTCGTCGGCGAGTCGGTCCGCATCATCGACGTGCTGCAGACGGCGCTCGAAGGACGCGACCATCTCGCGGGCGAGTACTCGATCGCCGACATCGCGACGTATCCCTGGATCGTCGCGGCCTGGCAGCCGTTCGCGAACATGATGCCGGAGAAGATCACGCAGCTCGGCAACGTGCAGCGCTGGCTCGATCGCGTGGCCGCCCGCCCGGCGGTCCAGCGCGGCATGGCCGTTCCGGCCGCGTAGCGCGCGTTGACAGCCCCGGCGCGAAAATCCTAGACGGCCCTCGCCATGGGGCTCGCAGCGAATCCGCGCGCCGTCGTGACGGGCGCCGGCGGCGGGCTCGGGCGCGCGCTCTGTCGCGAGATCGTGCGCCGCGGCGGCCGCGTCGTCGCGAGCGACGTCGACCTCGACGCGGCCCGCGCGACCGCGACCGCGCTCGGCGGCGCCGAGATCCACGCCGTCCGCTGCGACGTCGCGCGGCTCGCCGACGTCGAGCGGCTCGCGGCGGAGACCGACCGCCTGCTGGGCGGGGTCGATCTCGTCGTCAACAACGCCGGCGTCGCGGTCGGCGGGCGTCTCGGCGAGATCCCGATCGGCGACTGGGAGTGGACGGTCGGCATCAACCTCTGGGGGCCGATCTACGGCTGCCACGTCTTCACGCCGCGCCTGCGCCGTCAGGGACGCGGCCACATCCTGAACGTCGCATCGGCGGCCGGACTCCTCGCCGCGCCCAGCATGAGCCCGTACAACGTCACGAAAGCGGGCGTGGTGGCGCTCTCCGAGACGCTGCACGCCGAGCTCGCCGGCGAGGGCATCGGCGTGAGCGTGCTGTGCCCCACGTTCTTCCAGACCCGCATCGCCGACGCGGCGCGCCTGAGCGGCGACCCCGAGCTCCTGGACCTCGTGCGCGGCCTCATGTCCAGGGCGAAGCTGCAGGCCGACGACGTCGCGCGGATCGCCCTCGAGGGCGTCGCGCGCAACCGCCTCTACATCCTGCCGCACGGCGACGGGCGCTGGATGTGGCGGCTGAAGCGCCTCGTCCCCGGCGCGTTCCACGGGCTCACGCCGCGGCTGCTCGCGTTGCGCGGACGGCTCGCCGGTCGCGGCGCGTGACTGGCCACAGTCGATAGGCTACAGACCGCCCCCGTGCTGGAGGGGCCCGTCCTGCTCTCGCTCGCCTGCATCGGCGTGGCGGCGGCCGCCAACGTCCTCGGCGGCATGTTCGTCGCGCGGCGCGAGTGGGACGTCCGGCTCCTGCGCTACTTCGTCGCGCTCGGCGCGGGCTTCATGCTGGCCGCGGTGCTGCTGAAGCTGATCCCCGAGAGCACGCGCCTCGTCCCGCACGCGCCGGTCCTCATGCTGGCCGGCTATCTCGTGGTCCATCTCTTCGAGCACACGGTCGCGCCCCACTTCCACTTCGGCGAGGAGACCCACCACGAGCACCACAGGGACCGCGCGGCGTCGGTCTCGGCGCTGGTCGGGCTCGCGGTGCACAGCTTCTTCGACGGCGTCACGATCGGGTCGGGCTTCATCGTCGATCCGGCGCTCGGGTTCCTCCTGTTCACGGCGATCGTCCTGCACAAGGCGCCCGAGGGGTTCGCGATCGCCTCGGTCGTCCTCGCCGCGCACGGCACGCGCCAGCAGGCGCTCGGCGCCGCGGCGATCGTCGGCGCCGCCAGCATCGTCGGCGGGCTCGTCATGGTGGCGCTCCCGGGTCTCGTCGGCTGGGCGCTCGCGATCTCGGCCGGCGTGACGCTCTACGTCGCCGCGTCCGACCTCGTCCCCGAGGTGAACAAGGAGGGCGGCACGCGGATCGCGCTCAGCGTCTTCGCGGGCGTCGTCCTCTACTACTTGACCGAGGAGCTCCTGGGGGCCCTCGGCGTCTGAGTCGCGGCGGCGGCTCGGCCGCAATCGTTGACAGCCACCCCCCGTGTGCGTGCATCTGTAGAACGTCATGCGCGAGCACGAGTACACCGTCGAGCTGCCGCATTCGGCGCCGCGCCTGTGGTCGCTCTTCCAGCGCTACGATCTGTGGAAGGAGTTCGCGCCCGCCGTGCTCGACGTCGAGATCGTCTACCCGGGCGACGGCGGCGGGAACGGGCTCCTGCGCCGGGTGGTGTACCCGCTACCACTCGGGCGGCGGGGCCAATCCTTCGAGCTCGTGAAGAACGTCAGGCCGGGCAAAGGCTACGACTACATGATGCTGAGCTCGGGGCTCGAAGGCTCGGTCGTGCTCGAGCCGGTGGGACCCAACCGCACGCGGCTGCGCTTTCGCGAGCGCTTCCACATGAAGACGCCCGTCCTGCGCTGGTTCGAAGGACGGATCTATCGCTTCATCAACAAGAAGAACGAAGAGTCCATGCAGGGCGCGGCCGCGTGGCTCGACCGCCATCCCGAGTTCCATCCCGAGCTCGTCGATCGATCCTGAGCGCGCCTTGCGCCGCCGGCCGTCGTTCCGTACACGGTCCCATGCGGATCGCTCTCGCGCTGGTCGCCCTCACGCTCGCCACGCCCGGTCTCGCCAAGGACCTGGTGGTCCTGCAGCGCTCGGAGACGGGTGTGCCGGGAACGAAGCCCCGCGACGAGACGGTGTACTTCGCGGGCAGCAAGGTCGTGAACGACTCGCCGACGGCGCGGACGATCGTCGATCTCAACACCCAGACGATCACCGCGGCCGACAAGACCAAGCGCACCTACCACGTCGTCACCTTCGACGACCTCGCCGCGCAGATGGACGCGCTCCGCAAGGAGGTCGACAAGCTGCCGCCCGAGGCGAGGAAGATGATGGGCGGTCTCTTCGAGGAAGGGCCGCCGGTCGCCGTGAAGCCCACCGGCAAGACGGCCAAGATCGCCGGCTACGAAGCGTCGGAGTACAGCCTCAAGGGCGGCCCCTACGACGGCTCGGTGTGGACGACCCAGGCCATCCCGAAGCCGCCGGAGTTCCAGCGCTGGCAGAGCATCGAGCAGTCGGCCGGGGCGTCGCGCGGCCCGGGCCGCCAGCTCGGCGCGGCGATGGCGCAGCTCCCGGGGTTCCCGCTCCGCACCCGCATCGAGACCAAGGCCGGCGGCCAGACCTTCCTCGTGTCGAACGAGGTGGTCGAGGTGAAGGAAGGAAGCCCGCCGGCCGAGGTCCTGACGGTGCCCCCCGGCTTCACGCTGCAGGCGCTGCCGGGCCCGCCGAACTAGGACGCCGGCCCAAGACGTATCTTGGGTCGGTCTAGCCTAGCCGCGCGCGCGCAGCGCGAGCCCCGTCGCGACCGTCGTCAGCTCCTCGCCGCCGCGCAGGCGGTCGGCGCCGAAGCGATCGGCGAACAGGCGCCGCACGGCGGGAACGAACGCCGAGCCGCCGGTGAGGAACACGGTGTCGACGTCGGCAGGCGCGACGCCGATGCGCGCGACGAGCCCGTCCACCGTCCGCGCTATCGCTGCGAGCTCGTTGCGGATCCATTCGTCCATCGCCGCACGCGCGACGCGCGAGCCGAGGTCGATCGGTGGATCGCGAAACGCGAAGGCCGTGACCTCGTCGTGCGACAGCGCGTGCTTGGTGTGCTCGACGGCCGCATGGAGCTGGAACCCGAGCTCGCCCTCGATCAGGTGCTGGAGCGCGGCCACCTTCTCCGGCTCGAGCGCCTCGTGGTGGAGGCGCTCGAGCAGCTCGGTCGTCTCGCGGCTGCGCAGGAACGAGAGCTGATCCCAGCGCTCGACCTTCTCGTAGAGCCACAGCGGCACCGGCAGGATGCGCCCGAACGCGGTCCGATACTCCGAGCCGAGCCCGAGACCGGGCGCGGCGAGATGGCGGATCAGCCGCCCGTCGAACGCGTCGCCCGCGACCGCGACGCCGTCGACGCCGACGATCTCCGCGTCGGTCGGCGACAGGCGCACGAGCGAGAAGTCGCTCGTGCCGCCGCCGAAGTCGGCGATCAGCACCAGCTCCTCGTGATCGAGGCGCTCGCGATAGCCGAGCGCCGCCGCCACCGGCTCGTACTCGAACACGACCTCGTCGAAGCCCGCGGTCGCGAGCGCGGCGCGCAGGCGCCCTTCGGCGAACGCGTCGTCCTCGGGCGACTCGGCACCGGAAAAGCGGGCCGGCCGCCCGCACACGGCGGCGCGTCCGAGGTCGCCGAGGTCCGACTCGGCCGCCGCCCGCAGCCGGAGCACCAGGAGCCCCACCAGGTCCTCCAGGTGGTACTGGACGCCGAAGAGGTTCGTGGACGTGAAGAGCCGGCTCCCGAGATGCGCCTTGATCGACTGGATCAGCCGGCCGCGCTGTCCGGTCACGAGGTAGTCGTGGATCGCGGCCGGACCCGCCGACACGCGCGGCGGCATGCCGTTCGCCCCGGGCGCCTCCGGATCCACGTACAGCAGCGAGCGGAACGTCGTCGTGCGGTCGGCGCCGTCGGCGAAGGCGGCGAGCTGTGGCGCGCGGCCCGGCGCGGCGACCGCGACCGCGCTGTTCGTGGTGCCGAAGTCGATGCCGATCGACCGCGACGTCGTGCGCTATTCCTTGACGAGGATGTGCGCGGCGCACACGCTGCCGCCGCCCATCATGTGGCAGAGACCCGCGCGTGCGTTCGGCACCTGGCGCTTCCCGGCCGTGCCGCGGAGCTGGTGCACCGTCTCCCAGATCTGCGCGAGGCCGGTGGGGCCCCCGGGATGCCCGCGCGCGATGAGGCCGCCGTCGGTCGAGAAGGGCGTCTTGCCGCCGGGCGCGAAGCGTCCCTCCTCGATGCACTTCTCGGCCTCGCCCTCCCTACAGAAGCCCAGCAGCTCGTAGTACTCGAGCTCCTCGATCGCGAACGCGTCGTGCACCTGCACGAGGTCGATGTCGTTCGGCCCCATGCCGGTCTGCTCCCAGAGGTGCTTCGCGCAGTCGCGGCTCATCTGGGCGGGTCCGACGACGGGTCCCATGAAGAGATGGCCGCGCTCGTACTTCTCCGAGCCGAGGTGCGACGCGGCGATGCGGACGACGGGCTTGCCGGGCTGGTACTTCTTCGCCAGGTCGGCGCGACACACGATCGCCGCCGCGGCGCCATCGCCGATCGGACACGACATCATCGCGGTGAGCGGCCAGGCGACCATCTTCGACGCCAGCACCTGCTCGGGCGTGACCGTCTCCTTCGCCTGCCGCTGGCTCATGGGGTTGAGCGCGCCGTTGTTCCAGTTCTTGGCCGCGATGCGCGCCAGGTGCTCCGGCTTCGTGCCGCGCTCGTGCATGCGCCGCGTCGCCCACATCGCGAAGAAGGCGGCCGGGAGGATCGCCTCCTCCATCTCCTGCGGGCTCGGCGCCGAGCCCATCACCTGCGTCATCTTGTCGAAGCCGAGCACGAGCACGCGGTCGTAGTGCCCGGCCGAGACGGCGAGGAACGCCTCGCGGAGCGCGCACGAGCCGGTCGCCGACGCGTTCTCGATGCGCTGGACGGGCACGCCGGTCAGCCCCAGCTCCTTCACGGCGCGCGTCGCCGTCAGGGCCGGATGGAAGATCTGCCCCGCGTAGACCGCGTCGATGTCCTTGAACGAGAGCCCGGCGTCGTCGAGCGCGGCATTGCCAGCCTCGCACGCCATCTCGTGCACGCTGCGGTTCGCAAACATGCCGAACCGGATCATACCCACGCCCAGAATCGCGACCTTGTTCATCGTCGGTGTCCTTGGATCAGCTTCCGGCAGGCCGGAAGCGGAGGATGCAGACGTCGCGGCCGGCGTCCTCGCGGAGCGGCTCGACCTCGCCCACGAGCTGCATGCCGACCTTGTACTCGTCGCGCTTGCCGGCGAGCGGAAGCTGCATGCGCGGTCCCTCGGGCAGATCGATCTGCCCCACGCCGTAGCCGTCCATGTGCTCGACGCGCATCGAGCCGAAGAGCGGCATGTGCACCCAGGTGTAGCTGTAGAGCGTGCCGCGCGCCGCGATCTCGGTCGTCTCGAGCTTCCGCGAGAGGCACTTCGCGCACACCATCCGCTTCGGAAAGAAGTGCTCGCCGCAGTCCTGGCAGCGCGACACGACCACCCGCGGCGGCGCCGCCGGGTCGGCAGGAATGGTGAAATACCCCTCCTTGATGGGAACGCGGGGCCTGGGCGCTTCGCTCATAGGGGGCGGAACGTTGCACGCCCCGCCGGCGAAATCCAGCCGCGCGAGCGCACGTTTGCCCGGCGCGGCGGCACGGCCTACGAGCGATCGTGGACCCGTGGATCTTCGCGCGACACTGGACGCCGTCGTGAGGGCATTGCGCGACGAGCGCATCCCCTTTGCGCTGATCGGCGGCGTCGCCCTCGCCGCCCACCGTCATGCCACATGGTCGCTCGTGCGGAGGCGCACACGGTGCTCGGCGCCGAGACGGTCCCGGTGCTGCAGGCGGAGGACGTCATCGGCCTCAAGGTGCAGGCCTCGAGCAACGACCCGCGGCGCGTCGCTCTCGACATGGCGGACGTCGAGCGCCTCATCGTGTCGCGCCCAGGGCTCGATCTCGGCGACCACTTCCGCCTGTAGGGGCTATGCCCGCGCCGCCACGACGCGGCGGTTCGTGCGCTCGAGCTTGTCGGAGAGGATCTTCGAGAGGTTCAGGAACACCTTCGAGGCGATGCGCGGGTAGCGGCGCTGCACGCGGTCCAGGAAGCGCTGGTCGACCGCCAGCACCTCGACGTCGCTCGCGGCGACGACGTCGGCAGAGCGCTCGACGTGCCGCACGAGCCCCATCTCGCCGAAGACGTCGCCGCGCCGCAGCTCGTCGACGCGTTTGCGCTCGCCCTCGCCGTCGCCGATCCACACCTCGCTGCGCCCGTCGAGCAGGACGTACATCTCGTCGCCCATCTCGCCCGCGCGGATGATGGTCTCGCCGGGCCGGAACTTCTTCGCCTCGCCCATGAGCACGACGACGCGCGCCTGCGAGGGACGCAAGCCCGCGAAGAGCGGAATCGTGCTCGCCGGATCCTCGCCGAGCTTCACGCCGACCAGGTCCCACAGCGTGATGATCTTGGTCGTCCCGAGGACGGCCGGCAGCAGAAGCAGGTTCGCGACCAGCGCGGTCGCCATCGTGACGGCGGAGAGGACCCCGAAGTTCTGGATCGGCACGAAGCTCGAGAAGGCGAATGTCAGGAAGCCGAAGAACAGAGCCACCGTCGTGTAGAAGATCGGCACGCCGACCGTCTTCACGGCGCGCGTGATCGCCGCCGTCTGGTCCGTCTCGCCCTTCACCTCGAGGTTGAGGCGCGCCATGTAGTGCACGGTCGAGTCGACGGCGATGCCGAGCGCGATCGCCGCGATGAGGCTCGTGCCGAGGTTCAGCAGAATGCCGAGCCAGCCCATGACGCCGAAGAAGATCACGATGGGCAGGACGTTCGGGATGATGGCCAGGAACCCGATCCGCAGCGACAGGAACATCGCCGACATCACTATGAAGATGACGCCGAGCGCGATCGAGAGGCTTTCGATCTGCCCGGCGACGATGTCCGACGTCGTCCCGGTCTGGAGCACGAGGTTTCCCGTGAGATGCACCGGGAGATCCTTCGGGAAGTGGGTCGCGATGTAGGTGCGGATCCTCTGCAGCGTCTCTTCGATCGCCCGCGAGCCCGAGAGGCGCGTGCGCACGACGAAGTTCGCCGCCGAGAAGTCGGGCGTGACGGCGCCCTTGAACGTCTCCGACTTCGTCGCGACCATCTTGAGCACGTTCGCGAGCTTGCTCGGGTCTTCCCAGAACGTCCGCGGCGGCGCCGCCGGAACGAGGTTGCCCTGCTCGTCGATTTCGAGGTCGCCTCCCGTCGGTTTGTTGAGGCCACTCTCGAGCAGCTCGAGATAGTCGATGATCGAGAGGGTCGACGTGACGCCGGGCAGGCTCTCGACGAACCCCTGCAGGTCCTTGACGAGCTTCAGGACCTCGTAGCGCTTGAGCGTCTCCTTCTCGCCCTCGATGACGATGCTGAAGAGGTTCGAGCCCACGATCGACTTGTTGATCGTCTCGAAGTCGACCCGCACCGGGGCACGCGGCGTGAAGTAGTAGAGGAAGTCGGCGTCGACCTGGATGCGTCGAAGTCCGAACAGCGAGACGACGCCGATCGCGAGCGCGCCCAACATGATCGGGACGCGCGCATGCGACGCCGCCCACGCGAGCCGCTGGAGGACGCGATTGAGGAGCGGCGTGCCGGCCGCGGCGCGGCGAGCCACGCGCTCGACCGGCAACAAGGCCAGCGTCGCCGGGAGCGCCACGAGCGTGCTCGCCGTGAGGCACAGCACGCCCACGACGGCGAACTCGCCCAGCTGGAAGATCGCCGGGATGCGGTTCACCATGAGCGAGCCGAAGCCGACGGCGGTCGTGAACGCCGAGATGAGCAGCGGAACCCACACGCGCTCGAAGGCCCGTACCACGACCTCGGTGCGGTCCGTCCGGGTCTCGGTCTGCTCGTAGTAGCGCGCCATCACGTGGATGGCGTACGAGCATCCGACGACCAACAGGAGCGGCGGCAGCACGAACGTCCCGAGGTTGATGGCGTGCCCGGTCAGCACCATGATCCCGATCGTCCAGATGAGCGGGGTCACCACCGACAGGAAGGGCAGGATGACGCCGCGCTTGGTGCGAAAGGAGATCCACAGCACGACGATGATCAGTGCGACCGCGATCGGTGTGAAGCGGAAGAGATCCTCCCGCACCATGTCGACCGCTGCCTGCTTCACGTGCGACCCGCCGGTGAAGTAGAGGTGCTCCGAAGCGCTCTGCTCGGCGGCCAGGATCGCCGCGATCTGCTCGTCGAGCTTGAGGTCGGTGTAGGCCTTGTCCGAGAGGGGCTTGAAGAAGACGTTGATCGCCGTGCCGCGGTAGTCGTCGGACACCAGGTTCCGCCGATAGAACGGCACCTCTTGTAGCCGCTTGTGGAGCGCCGCGACGTCCTCGGGCGCGGGCGGCATGCGCGGGAGCAGCTTCGGGGGCGTGACGAAATCGGCGGCGATGTCCGGGGCGTTGGTGAGCGAGAACACCTTCTCGACGCCCGGCAGCTTCGCGAGGGCGAGCGTCACGCGGTTCAGTTTCTCGAGCGTCTGCGGCGCGAAGAGGTCGTCGGCGAGCAGGCCGACGACGCCGATGTCGTCACTGCCGAACGTGTCGAGGACCCGCTGGTAGTAGGTCACCGACTCGTCCCCGGCGGGCAGCACGCTGTCGAGCGCGCTCTCGATGCGGATCTGCAGCGCGTAGTAGCCGAGCACGGCCGTCGCCAGGGTGGCGACGGCGAGCGTGATCCACGGCTTCTCGGCGAGCCAGCGAGCGAACCGCAGCATCGGCCGCCGCACTATAGCGGAGGCCATTGCCGGGCTGCGAACGGCGCGGGAAGCCGCTATGACCCCGGCGTGCCCCGCGTCTCCGTCCTGATCCCCGCGTACGATGCCGCCGCGACGCTCCCGTCGTGCCTGCGAAGCCTCGCGCGCCAGACCGAGACCGACTGGGAATGCATCGTCGTCGACGACGGCTCGCGCGACGCGACACGGGCCGTCGCCGAGGAGGCCGCGCGGCGTGATGCACGCATCCGGGTCGTCGCGATTCCGCACGGCGGCATCGTCGCGGCGCTCGAGGCGGGGCTCGACGCGTGCCGCGCTCCGCTGGTGGCGCGCATGGACGCCGACGACGTCATGTGCCGGGGGCGGCTCGCCGCACAGACGGCGGTCCTCGCCGCCGATCCGGCGCTGGCCGCGGTCGGCTGTCACGTGCGCTTCTTCCCGCGACGCGGCATGACCGACGGTCTGCGCGACTACGAGCGATGGCTCCGGAGCGTCGACGGCCCGCGGCGCGTGCGCGAGGAGGCGTTCGTCGAGTGTCCCGTCGGCCATCCGACCCTCGTGATCCGGCGCGAGGTGCTGGCGCGACTCCGCTATCGCGACGCGGGCTGGCCCGAGGACTACGACCTCGTGCTGCGCCTGCTCGCCGCGGGGCACGAGATCGGCGTCGTCCCGCGCCGTCTCGTCGCCTGGCGCGACGGGTCCGCGCGCCTCACGCGCACGAGCCCCGTCTACGCGCAGGAGCGCATCGTCGCCTGCAAGGCGGCGTTCCTCGCCGACGGCTTTCTGGCCGGCGACGGCGCGTACGTCCTGTGGGGCCACGGCGGCACCGGTCGCGCCCTTCGCCGCGCGCTGGCCGCGCACGGAAGACGCCCGTCGCACGTCGTCGAGGTCCATCCCGGACGCCTCGGCAACCGCATCGACGGCGCACCCGTCGTCGCGCCGGAGCGCTTGACCGCCCTTCCGCGCGGGCGCCTCGTCGCCTCGGTCGCCGGCGCCGAAGCGCGCGCCGAGATCCGTGGCTTCCTCGCCCACATCGGCTGGGTGGAGCTGCGCGACTACGTCGTCGCCGCGTGAGTTCCGTCGGAGCGCGTCTCCGCCGCGGCGTGGAGCGCGGGGCGGCCGGCGCGAGCGCGCGTTTCGTCGCGGCGCGAGGTCGGGGGCGAGGCGGAGGCGCCTGCGAAGCGGCGCGACGCCGCGTCGGGCCGAGACGCATCGTGTTTTGTCGCGCGGCGGAGCCGAAGCCTCGCCCCCGACCTCGCGTCCCCGACAGCACTCTCAGAAGAGGATCAGCCCATAGTCCCCGATCCGGCGGTACCCGAGCGCTACATACGCACGCTGCGCCGCCGGGTTGTCCTCGCCGGTGAAGAGGATGGAGCGCGTGACGCCCTCGGCGCGCGCCGCGACGAGCGAGCCGGCGACGACGGCGCGGGCGTAGCCGCGCGAGCGCAGCGCGGGCGGCGTCCATACGCCCCCGATCTGTACGACGTCGGGTAGGCGTGCGTTGAACGCCGAGAACGCGACCGGGGCGCCGCCGTTCTCGAGCAGGAAGCTCGATCCCGCGCGATGCAGCAGCTCGATCTCGTCACGCGCGAGGCGACGGAGCTCGGGGCCGTCCACCCCGCCCATCAGCTCCGTGCGGTAGCCGACGCGCCATCGGGTGACGAGGTCGAGGTCGTCGGCGCGGGTCGCACGGCAATGCACGCGGCCTTCGGCGAGCGGTGCAGGCACGACGAGCGCTGCGAGCTCGAGGGCGAAGAGATCGTCGTGCGAGCACATGCGTGTCGCAGCGCCGTCGAGCCCGAGCGCCGTCCGCGCCGCCACGAGCTGCGCCCACGGGCCGACGATGCCGCGGATCCGGCGTCCCGACACGCGCACCGCCTCGCGGACCACGATCGCCACGGCCGCGGGCGCCTGCACGACGAGGCTGTCGTTCCAGCAGTGCGCCGCGACCCCGACCAGGCGATCACCGTCGAACGCCGCGGCATATGTTCCCTGGTACGGCTCGCCGCGGTCGACGATGCCTGCGGTGCGCAGGTTCGAACGCAGGAAGAGCGAGCTGTCGCGATGCTCGAGGAGGAAGGACTCGAGCGCCGGCACGTCGTCCGGACCGAGGACGCGAACGACGACGCTCATCGCGCCTCCCCGAGCGTCAGCGGCAGCGTGCCGACGTCGAGCTCGCGTGCAAGCCGCAACGCGAGCGTGTCGCGCTCGGCCGCGCCGCGCGCGACGAGCTGTGCGCAGCCGTCGCCCTGCGATCCGACGCCCTTCCCGCCCCACGCCAGCTCGCGGACCGCCGGGTGGGCGAGCACCTCGTGCAGCCGCGGCGCCGCCAGCTCCGTGCACGCGGGCGCGACCAGCGCGTCGAAGGTGGCCTGCGCGCGCGTCATCACGTCGCCCAGGGCGCGGGCGTCGCCGGTCGCGACCGCCTGGCGTGCCTCGGCAACCAGGGGCGCGTTGCGGGGTCCGAGCGCTTCGCGCACTCCGGCGGCGAGCGCTCCCGGCGCGTCCGGAAAGCAGGCGTTGAGATCGGCGAGGATGCGGCGCGTGTCCTTGCCGCGCCGGAGATCGACGACGAGCAGGTGGAGCGGCCCGCCCACCCCGAGCGGCTCGACGTCGAAGCCGGGCCCGTCGAAGGTGAGGAACGTGACCCGCCGTCCGTACGCGCAGACCTGATCCATGAGCCCGCATTGCGAGCCCGTGCGCCGCTCGCCGGCGTACGCGAGCCGCATCTCGTCGCCGAGCGACAGCCCGAGGTCGTAGAGCCGCCCGAAGGCGCGGGCGACCAGGACCGAGATCGCGGCCGATGACGACAGCCCCTTCCCCACCGGCAGGTCGTCGTGGACGATGCGGATGCGCGCGCCGCCCGTGCCGTAGCGGCCGACGATCTCGGCTGCGACGCCCGCCGCGTAGCTGAAGAACCCTCCCGCGGCTGCGACGGCTCCGAGCGCGTCCTCGCGTGCCGCCGTGCGCTCGGGCCCGCGTGCGCCGCCGTCCGGCAGGACCGTCTCGATCTCGACGGCGTCCGACCGCGACACCTCCGCGCGCAGACCTTGATCGGTGCCCGCGACGAGACAGTACCCCGGCGCGATTTCCGGGCGCGACGCCCGATGTGCGCCCGCCCAGTCGGCGTGCTCGCCGACGAGGCAGAGCCGTCCGGGGACGAAGAGCTCCTCGCTCACGCGACGATCGGCCGCTCGGTCGCGACGAAGAGCGGCGAGCGTTCGAGGTCGATGAACTTCCGCTCGTCCTCGAGGAGCGCCGCGCCCGCGGCCCGGCCCTCGGGCGTGGCCGTGGCGGCCGCGAGGTCGTCCGGACCGTCCCACCACAGCTCGGCCACGCCGTCGAACGCCTCGGGGCCACCGCGGGACGCCTGCAGTGCCTCGTTCAGCGGATGGCTCAGCGTGTGCGTCTGTACGTAGCGCCGGATGCGGAGCGCCGCCGCATGCGAGCGGACGAGCGGTGCGTGCCGATCGAACCAGTAGCGCTGGAACTCCTCGCGCGAGAGGTGCGAGAGCCGCCGCAGGCAGAACACGAGCTTCGTCATCGGGGGGCTCCGGGATTGTTCAGGAGGGCTTCGACCGCCGCCTGCGGCGGGTTACGGTCCTCGAGGATGGCGTCGACGCGCGCCCGCACGAACTGCTTCCACTCCGGGTGCGACAGGACGTAGAAGCGGTCGGCACGGATGGCGTCCACGACGACCGCGGCGACCTTCGCGGGCGGCATGCCCGCGGCGAGCAGATCGCGGGCCATCTGCTCGAGCTGGGCCCGTCCCGGAAGCTCCTGCGCCGTGTCGGCGAGGGTCGCAGGGCGATTGCGGCCCGAATCCATGATGCGCGTGTCGACGTACGCCGGGCACAGGACCGAGACGCCGATCTGCGTGCCCATCAAGCGCAGCTCGTGATGGAGCGTCTCGGAGAGCGCGACGACGCCGTGCTTGGTCACGTTGTAGACGCTCATGCCGGGGGCGCAGACGAGACCCGCCACCGAGGCCGTGTTGACGATGTGCCCCTCGCCACCCTGTGCGAGCAGGATCGGCACGAAGGTGCGCACGCCGTGGATCACGCCCCAGAGGTTCACCCCCAGCACCCACTGCCAGTCGGCGAGCGTGTGCATCCACGTGAGGCCCGAGACCGAGACGCCCGCGTTGTTGCAGACGACGTGCACGCCGCCGAACGCCGCCTGCGCGGCCTTGGCGAGCGCCTCGACGTCGTCGCTCTCCGAGACGTCGGTGCGCACGGCGATCGTCTTCGCGCCGGCGCGCGCGATCTCGTGCGCCGCCTCGTCGAGCGCACCCGCCTCCACGTCGGCGAGCACGACCCGCATGCCCTCGGCGGCGAGCGCCCCCGCGAGCGCGCGTCCGATGCCGCTCGCGGCACCCGTCACGACCGCCACCTTGTCGCGAAGCTCCTTCATGTCGATCCCTCCTCGGTTGCGACCGTGAACCTCGTTCCGATCGTCATGCGTGTGCGGCCGAGCTCGTGCACGCGCACCGGGCCCGCGAGCGGCCGGTGGACGACGCGATCGATCTCGACCGGCTCGCCGAACGTGCGCACGACCTCCACCGTCATCCGCCCGGCGCCGGGACGGTAGTGAAGGACCGCCCAGAACGCGGGGAAGAAGAACGGGCACACGAGGTGTGCGATCTCGCCTCCGGTCCGCGGCGAGAGATGGAGCGCCCGACCCGGCACGTCGAGCGCCGCGCCCGTGAGCGCGTTCGTCACCGCCCAGATCACCGGGTGCGTCATGTAGACGGACTCGCCGTTGCCGCGCAGGCCTCCGCTCCACGCATGGCCGTCGTCCCACAGGCGCTCGTAGAAGCGCCGCATCGTCTCGAGCCCGGCCGCGACCTCGCCCAGGTAGACCTGCTCCATCGCCTGGTAGGACAGCACCTGCCAGACGTACGTGAACTCCTCGCCCTCGGAGAGCCCCGCCGCGAGGCGGTGCGTGCGCTTCTCGCCGTCGAACGTCGCCTCCGACCACGGCAGCGCCGGGTGGCGCGCCGACGCCCGCTCCGCGCCCTCGACGAGCACGCGATGCTGATGCCGCAGGTGCCTCGCCGCCCGCGACGGGTCGACGACGGGATCGAGCCCGGCGTAGCGGGCGGCCCAATCGCCCGCGAGGGCGGCCGTGAAGATCGAATCGATCGTCTCGCAGCTCCGGTAGAAGCCGCGTGCGTCCCACAGCGTGTCGGTGCGACGCGCGGCGACCGTGTAGCGCTCCTCGTAGCGGCCGGCGAGCGAGGGATCGGCCGCCCGGGCGGCATCCTGCATCGTGCGCAGCGCCGCCAGGTAGAGCGTGGCCGTGTAGACGAACGTGCCCGGGAAGTCCCACACGTCGTACGTCGTGCCGCCCTCCGGCACCCCGTGCGGCGCGATCCCGGAGAGGTACTCCATGCCGCGCACCATCGCAGGCCAGAAGCGGTCGAGCAGGTCGCGATCCCCCGTCGTCCGCCAGAGCTTCCCCGCCTGCAGGACGAACGACATCGTGAGATCGGTCCATTCCTTGGCGGGCAGGAAGTCCTTGATGAACATCGGCCAGCCGTACGGCACGTCGGTCGTGCCGAGGCCGAGGTCGCAGTTGCCGTTACCGTGCGGGATGGCGCCGCGCGCGTCGGCGAGACGGCGGAACTCGTCGAGCTCGGTCACGTCGAGGTCGGTGAAGAACACCGACGTGTACGGGTGCGCGGACAGGCGCTGGTCATTGGTGCCGGTGAGGCCACCCATCGGCCAGTGCCAGTCGAGCCCTTCGAGCGTGTACATCCGACCGCTCGCGGGCACGATCGTGTTGCAGAGCGTCGAGTCGATCGAGCTTCCGAGCGCCCGCACGAGCCAGTGCGGGAGCGTCGAGGCTTCGAGCAGCGCCGTCACCTCGGTCGAACCGTGCTCGAGCTGACGGCGGTGGTCGAGGACGTGTGCCGCGACGGCGTCGACGGACGCGAAGTGGCATTCGTAGACGTGCCCGACGCGCGTGCCGTCGTGTGGGCCGTCGGTGCCACGCACGGCCAGCGCGGGCTCGGTCACGTGATCGGGCGTCCACCAGGCGAGCACGAACACGATCTCCGCGACGGCGCGTCCGGCGAGCCGGGTGCGCGCCGCGACGGCGGCGGCGGGGCGATGGCCCTCGTCGTCGCCGAGGCGCCCCGACTGGCGAGACTCGATGCGACCGTCGCGCGCGAAGTCGTCGAGCACGAACGGCCGCGCGCCGCCGGCATCGAACCCGTCGCAGACCGTGATCTCGAGACCCGGCGCCGGCTCGGCCAGGAGGAGGTATTCGCCGACGACGCCGGCGCGGTGTGCGCGCGCGTCCCACCGCTGCGTCGTGCGGAAGCGGACGCCCCGACGCACGCCCACCGCCGCCGCTTCCTGGAAGTCGCCCGCGACGCCGTCGTAGACGATGCGGGCGCGCACGCCGGTCAGCTCCTGCGCGGGGCCGAGCTCGACGCCCAGGTGCCCCGTGCCGCCGCGTCCGAGCAGGTTCTCGAGCGCGAACAGGACGGCGACGTCGCATGGCGCGTCGGAGCGGCTCTCGATCCGGAAGCGGAAGACGGCCGCCGGAAGGGTCGAGTCGCGCACGTCGTGCGGCACGTGCGGCGTGAATCCCTCGAGCGCGACCTCGACCGGCAGCTCGTCTTCGAAGGCGAGCGCGAAGGCCGGCGGCATGCCCGCGAAGATCGTCGAGCGCACGGGCTCGACGCCGGCGTACTCGTCCTCGCGCGCGCGGCGCAGCATCACCATCCGGCGGCGATCCTGCTGCGCCACGAAGAGCGCGTGGAACGCGCCGCGCACGTTCCGGATCGGGCACATCCAGTTGTTGTTCCACCGGAACTCGCCGAACCCGCCGTCCGTCGCCAGGGTGAAGCCACCGGCGCCGATGCCGCCCATCGGAAAGCCGCGGGTCGCGCGCGCATCGATGTAGGTCCCGGTCGAGGGATCGAAGCCCGCCCGCAGCGGCATGCCGAGTCGCTATCCGAGCCTCGCCGACCGGGTCAAACGTTCACCGGCATGGCCATTGCATTTGATGGCATCGGAAAGGCGGGGCCGCCGTACCGTCGTGCTGGAAACCCAGGCGATCGTGCCGGAGGGTCGTCACGGTGTCATTGGCATGACGCGGGCCGTCCCGCGCCGTGGGGTTCGCGTCAGCGTGTGCGTGATCGCCCGCGACGAGGCCCAGGCGCTGGGCGCGTGTCTCGCGAGCGCCGCACCGGTCGCCGACGAGGTCATCGTCGTCGATACCGGATCGAGCGACGACACGCCCGCAATCGCTCTCGCGCACGGCGCACGCGTCGTCCATGCGCCGTGGCAGGACGACTTCGCAGCCGCGCGAAACGTGGCCCTCGCGGAGGCGCGCGGCACGTGGATCCTGTCGCTCGATGCGGACGAGGTGCTCTCGATCGACGCGGCCGAGGGGCTCCGCAGCACGGCATCGGAGGCCGGCGCGCCGGCGTTGCGCCTGCCCATCGAGGAGATCGGCACGACCGGCGACATCGAGTCGATCCACTTCGCCGTGCGTCTGTTCCGCCGCGCCCCCGGGCACCGCTGGCAGCGTCCGATCCACGAGCGGGTGACGGCGGCGGCGACGGAATACGCCGCGCTCCCGATCCGTCACCACGGCTATGCGACGGCGGCGTCGCGCACGAGGCGCCTCGAGCGCAATCGCATCCTCCTCGAGCGCGCCGTCGCCGAGGCGCCCTCCGACGCCGAGCTGCGCCAGCGGCTGGCCGCGACCCTGTTCGCCCAGGGCGACGCGTACGCCGCGGCCGCCCACGCCGAAGCGGCGCTCCGGCGCACCCGCTCGACCATGACCGGGCTGCTCGCGATCGAGACGCTCTCGCGTGCCCGGCTCGCGGCCGGCGACGTCAGCGGCGCCGCGAACGCGTGCCGGACCGCGCTCGCGCTGCGGCCGGACTGGATCGACGTTCGCCTCGTCCTGGCCGAGGCGTGCCAGCGCGCGGGCAAGGTGGACGAAGCGCTGCTCCACTACGGCCGCTTCCTGTGCGATCGCGAGCACCTGCTGCTCGACGTCACCTGGCCGATCCGCCTGCCGAGCCTCTCCAGCCTCACGGCGGAGCCGCTCGCCCGCGCCGAGCTCGCGAGCGTGCACGCGGCGCTGCATCGCGCCGACAGCCGTCACCACGTCATCGTCGGCACGGCGTAACTCCGAGCCAAGACTTCGTCTTGGCTCGGGGAGCGCGCGAGAGCGTCGCCTCCGTGGCACGCGCGACCGGCATGTCGCGGCCAGCAAAGCTGGCGCGACATACGAGGAACGCACCCGGAGCCGCGACCAGCCGACGAAGGGTCACAACGCGGCCGCGACCAGGTCGCGAACGCCTGCACCGCGCGCGTACCCAGCCTGTCGCGCCAGCTTTGCTGGCCGCGACAGACCGGTCGCGCGTGCCACCGACGCTACACTCTCGGTTCTCTCCGACCCAAGACGCAGTCTTGGGTCGGCTATTTGGACGATGCGAGCTCGTCGTCGATGACGTCCTTGAACTTCTCGTACGGCTGGGCGCCGACCAGCATGCGCCCGTTGATGAAGAAGGCCGGCGTGCCGGTGACGCCGAGGCCCGAGCCCTCGGCCTGCTGCGCCTTCACGCGGTCGAGGCTCTTCTTGTTGTCGTAGCAGTCGTTCCACTTCGCCATGTCGATCCCACTGTCCTTCAGGTACTCCTGTGCCTTCTCCTTCACGTTCTGCGGGTTCACGGTCTGCTGGTTGTCGAAGAAGGAGTGATAGAGCTTCCAGTACGCGTCCGGCTTCTGCATCTTGGCGCACTCGGCCGCGATCGCCGCCGGCTCGGCCCAGGGGTGGAAGCTCAACGGGAAGCTCTTGAAGTAGAACTTCACCTTCCCGCCGTACTCCTTCAGCACCTGCTGCTCGATGGTGTCGTACCCGCGCTTGCAGAACGGGCACTGGAAGTCCGAGTACTCGACGATGACGACCTTCGCGTCCTTCGCGCCCGAGAAGGGCTCGTCCTTGACCGAAATCTTCGCCATGACGGCCTTGGCCGGGTCGACGCTCGTGTCGACGACATCGCCGAACACCACCCACTTGAGATCGCTCGACGCGACGAACGTCCTGCGCTGCGCCGCCGCGCCCTCACCGATGACGAGCGTCCCTTCCTTGGCGCCCTTGATGTTCGTGGAGTCCTTCACGCCCTCGACCGCGACCTTGGCCGCCGGCGGGACGTTGTTCTTCTTGCGGTAGTACTTGATCAACTGGTCCTCGCCGCTGTCGGCGCCCGCCAGCCGGGCACCGGCCAGGACGAGGACGCAAGCAGCAGTCGCGAGTCGCGCGGATCGGATCATGGGACCTCCCGTGAGTTGTGAAGCTCCCACGTGCCCGCGTTTCGTTTCGCGGTCAAGTACACTCCGTGCGCTTGATCCCCCGGGGGGCCGGCAGTATGGACGCCCCATGCGGCGCCCCACCGTCTTCGCGATCGGTCTCGTGCTGGTGGCCGCGACCGCGGCGTCCGCCGCCCTCACCCCCGAGCTGGACAAGGCGTTGCGCGAGGCGCCGTACGTCTACGTGCAGAGCGAGCGCAAGACCGGAGAGTGGAGCAAGCCGGCGGAGATCTGGTTCCACTTCGAGGACGGCAAGGTGTACGTCGCCACCCGCCCGACCTCGTGGCGCGTGCGACGCATCGGCTGGAAGCGCACGAAGGCCCGCATCGCCGTGGGGAAGCCCGACGGTCCGAGCTTCCAGGCGACCGGCGCGCTCGTGAAGGATCCGGCGCTCGAGACCCGGATCATGGACGACTACGCGAAGAAGTACCCCGAGCGCTGGAAGGGGTTCGAGCAGAGCTTCCGCGACGGGTTCAAATCGGGCGACCGCGTGGTCGTCTGCTATACGCCCCAGTGACGGCGACGTGACGCCGCAGGACGCGCTCCTCACCTGCCGCACGGCGATCGTGACCGGCGCCGGCGCCGGCATCGGCAAGGGGATCGCGCTCGCGCTCGCGCGCTTCGGCGCCCGCGTGGCGCTGCTCGAGATCGACCCGGCGACCTGCGCCCGGACGGCCGACGAGATTCGCGCCGCGGGTGGCGAGGCGCTCCCGATCCCGACCGACGTGCGGGACGGCGAGGCCGTCGAGCGGGCCGTCGCGACGACGGCCGAGCGCACCGGCCGTCTCGACGTGCTGGTCAACAACGCCGGCGGCACGTTCGCCGCGCCGTTTCTCGAGAGCAAGGAGAAGGGATGGGACGCGCTCCTGCGCGCGAACCTCCGGAGCGTCTTCTCCTGCACGCAGGCCGTCGCGCGCCGCATGGCGGACGGCGGGCTCGGCGGCAGCATCATCAACATCGTCTCGATCGAGGGCGTCCGCGCCGCGCCGGGCTACGCTCCCTATGCCGCCGCCAAGGCGGGCGTCGTCAACTTCACGCAGACGACGGCGGTCGAGCTCGGCCCGCACGGCATCCGCGTGAACGCGATCGCGCCCGACGTGTGCATGACGGAGGGGCTGCGCGCGATGATCCCCGAGGGCGATCGCGAGCGATTTCGTTGGACGGTGCCGCTCGGCCGCGCGGCGGAGCCCGACGACATCGCCGGTGCGGCGGTGTTCCTCGCGTCGGACCTTGCGCGCTACGTGACCGGGGTCACGCTGCACGTCGACGGCGGCACGCACGCCGCGGGCGGCTGGTACCGCGATCCAGCCGACGGCGCGTGGACGCTCGGGCCCCCGCGCCGCCGCTGACGATTGACGCCGGCGCGCCCGCGGTGCTAGCGGCGGTCGCGAAGAGACCGATCGCTCGCGAGAGGGGGGACCATGCGGTCCATGCCGGCTATGGCGTTCGTCCTCGTGGGGTTCGCGTTCGGCGGCTGTGGCGGCCGCACCGTCGACTGGAGCGCACCGGAGAACCTGCTCTACCGGGAGAGCCAGACCGAGCAGGCCGGCGGCGCGCTCCTCGAGTACTGGTCGCTGCTCGATCTGCCGTGCCAGCCCGTCTTCGACGCGCTCACCGACATCGAGCACTATCCCGACTTCATTCCGGGCGTCGACAGCGTCTCGCTGATCGAGCAGTCGCCGACGTCGAAGACGGTGCAGATCGCGCAGCGCGTGATCGGCCGCCAGTCGAGCGCCAAGGTCGAGTGGACCTTCGATCGCGACAAGAGGAAGGTCGATTTTCGCACGCTGCAGAGCGATCTCACGTACAACGACGGCAACTACCAGCTCGAGGGTTCGCCCGACGGCAAGCGCTGCCTCGTCCACTCGAGCTACCTGGTGAAGGAAGGCAAGGGGCTCTCGCTCGCGGCGCTGGCGCAAGCGACGCGCGAGACGTTCACGGCGGCGGCGCGCGGGCTCCGCAAGCGCGCCGCGCAGCCGCGCACCTGACCGCGCCCCTGCGTTGACAGCACGCCCGCCCGCACAGTACGCGGACGGGCCATGCTCGATCCGAAGGACCTCCGCCGCGTCATGGGCCATTTTGCGACCGGCGTCACCATCGTCACGACGCGCGGCGCGGACGGCACCCCGTACGGGCTCACCGCCAACGCGTTCACGTCGCTGTCGCTCGATCCCCCCCTCTGTCTCGTGTGCGTCGACCGCAAGGCGGAGAGCTTCGCGCACTTCTACGACTCGAAGGTCTTCACCGTGAACATCCTGACGCGCGAGCAGGAGGACCTGTCGAACCGCTTCGCGAAGTCGGGTGGCGACAAGTTCACGGGCGTCGCCACGGCGCCGGGACATCACGGTGCGCCGCTCATCGCCGGGGCGCTCGCGACGATCGAATGTCGCATCACGGCGACCCACGACAGCGGCGACCACGTGATCCACATCGGACACGTCGAGCACGTCCAGGTGAACGGGGGCGATCCGCTCCTCTTCTTCCAGGGCAGATACCGCCGCCTCGTCGAGGCCTGATTCAGTGGCGCACGAGCTGCTCGTCGACGTCCGCGACCACGTGATGACGGTGACGATCAACCGTCCCGAGGCGCGCAACGCGATGAACATGCCGGTCCTGGCCGGCCTGTGCCGGGCGTGGATGCGGCTGCGCGACGACGCCGACGTCTGGGTCGCGATCCTCACGGGCGCCGGCGACAAAGCCTTCTGCTCGGGCGGCGACCTGAAGCAGTTCATCTCGCAGACCGTCGGCAAGACCGAGCAGATCCGCCGCGGCGAGGTGCAATTCGACTGGGGCCCGGACGTCGATCCGTCGGATCTTCCCCCGAACGCGACGACGTTCGCGGTGCTGCGCAACGTGGACCTGTGGAAGCCGATCATCGGCGCGGTGAACGGCTTCTGCACCGCCGGCGGCCTCGAGATGCTGCAGAACACCGACATCCGTGTCGCGTCCGAGAACGCGAGCTTCGGCATCTTCGAGCCGAAGTGGGGCCTCTTTCCCGGCGGCGGCTCGACCGCGAACCTCGTGCGGCAGATCCCGTTCTCCCGCGCGATGGAGCTCCTCATCACCGGCCGCCTCATGAAGGCCGACGAGGCCCTCCGCTGCGGCCTCGTGAGCCAGGTCGTCCCGCCGGCCACGCTGATGGACACGGCGCGCGCCCTCGCCGACGACATCTGCTCCTGCGGCCCCCTGGCCGTCCAGGCGATCAAGCGCTCGGTCCAGCTCGGCCTCCGCACCACGCTCGCCGAGCACTACAAGATCGAATCCGACCTCTCGTCGAAGATCTTCATGACCGAAGACGCCGCCGAAGGGCTCGCCGCCTTCCGCGAAAAGCGCAAGCCCCGCTGGAAGCTGCGCTAGAGCGGCTCGCCGCCGCAGGAGTGCGCCGACGGGAGGCGCCGGGGGCCAGGCTTCGGCTTCGGCTCCGCCGCGCGACAAAACACGCGCCACGTCACGGGCCCACGTTTCGTCGCGCCGCTTCGCAGGCGCCTCCGCCTGGCCCCCGGCGCCTCCCGTCGGGGACTACTTCCCTGCGCCGAGGCGCTCGAGCGCAAAGATTCCGGGGTCGATCGGGACTCTTCGCGAGTGCACCGAGACGCCGGGCGGCATCGTCCCTGCCACGGTTGCGCGGTCGGCTTTCAGGTTCTCGGCTAGCAGGTAGCCCATCTGTGTGGCCGGCAGCAGCAGCGTCTCGCCGCCCGTCGTGATCGGCTGCGGGGCACCCACCAGGAACTGCAGGCTGCGGAGCAGCGTGCCCTGCGCGTCGAACTTGCGGCTGGCGACGCCCTGGAACGTGTCCTGGTCGATCGCCAGCTCGATGCGGTCGAACAGGTAGTACGGATCGTGCGGCTTGGCCTCGATGACCCAGAGCTTGCGCCTCACCAGCACGGGCGTGACGGGCGCCCACGGAAGCCCCGCCCATTGCGGGTCCTGGTAGCCGATCACCTTTTGATCGGGCGGCCACTCGTCGTCGAAGCCGCCGTCCGGCCGCTCCTTGCGGACGACCTTGCCGGCCAGGCTCGCGGGATCGGCGAGCACCAGCCCCTCGCGCGCGCCGACGAGCTTCCAGGTGAAGTCCTCCGGCTTGCCGTCGAACACGGCGCCGTCGTCCTGCGACAGGTCGGAGCCGAGGAATCCGTCCGAGCGATTGGCCGGCGACACCTGGCGCACGCGCCGGAGCGCGGGCACGTACGTCCACGACTGGTCCTGCTTGTCGGGATCGCGGAAGCGCCACGAGAGCGACGCCGTTCCGTTCAGATCCGCCGGCGACGTCACGATGGCGCGAGACTGCTGCGCGAGATCGAGCGGGTTCTCCTTGGGCGCGCGCGATGGCGGCACGCCTTCGAGGAACGCCATGTGGCTCTCGAGGACGGCCTCGCGCTGCAGCCCCTTGCGCCCCACCCACGACATGCCGAGCGCGTCGTGCGTGCTGCCGATGCGCCAGAGCGCGTAGTACGCGTTCCACATCACCTTCACGCCCGCCTGCGGATCGGCGGGATCGATGCGGAACGGCACGCCGTACAGGCCGCTCGCGGGCTTGCCCGACGCGCGATCGACGATCGTGCCGTGTTCGCTCACGCCGAGACGCTCGGCGTTCTTCTGCGACGCGGCGGCGAACGCCTCTTCCCACGGCGCACCCTGCGGCCAGGCCCCGATCGTGTTGTGGAACTCCCCCGCCTTGTAGCGCGCGAACGTCTCCGGCGGCAGCAACGACTCGGCCGCGGCGGCGGACGTCTGATCGAGCACGCGTCCGGGGGCCAGGGCGTCGTCGGCCCCCGAGAGGACCGGCGTGAGAAGAAGGACGGCGAGCAGTGCGAAGCGCATCCGCTTCCCATATCGAACCAGAACCAGCCGGTCGATCGCGAGTCTCTTGCGTCCCGCGACCCGGCTTGGCTAAGAGCCGCCGGAGGAGGTTCTCGCCATGCGCACAGCCATCCGCCTCGCACTCGTCGTCGCCGCGCTCGGGGTCGCCCTTCCCGCGTGGGCCCAGACCGCCACCGAGCTGAAGAAGGAGCTCCTCCCGAAGATCAAGAAGGCGCAAGCCGACGGCAAGGACCTGGGCGAGGCGGGCGAGGAGTACAAGGAGGGGGACAAGGCGCTCATGAACGGCATGCAGGACGAAGCGATCGAGCACTTCAAGAAGGCGAAGTCGCTGATGCCGAAGGAGTGACGCGATGCACGTCGGCATCCTTCAATTCGTGACCGAGCGCGCTCTCCGGGTGACCGATCTCGCGGTGGCCTGCGAGGCGCGCGGCATGGAATCGCTCTGGGTGCCCGAGCATCCGGTCGTGCCGGCGTCCTACGAGACGCGCTACCCGCTCTCGGCCGACGGCAAGCTGCCGCGTCCGTACACCGAGCTGCCGGATCCGTTCCCGCTCCTCGCCGCCGCCGCGGCCGTCACCAAGCGGCTCCGCATCGGCACGGGGATCTGTCTCGTCCCCGAGCGCGACGCCCTCATGACCGCGCTCCAGGTCGCGACCGTCGACTGGATCTCGGGCGGGCGCTTCCTGTTCGGCATCGGCGCGGGCTGGCTCGAGGAGGAGATGCGCCTCTTCACCCCGCACTTTCCCTATCGCTTCGCGTTCATGCGCGAGGCCGTCGCGGCCATGCGCAAGGTGTGGGCCGAGGACGGCGCGTCGTTCGCCGGCAAGTGGGTCAAGTTCCCGAGCGTCGTCTGCCGTCCGAAGCCGGTCCAGAAACCCGGACCGCCCGTCATCATCGGCGGCATGGGGCCGGGCGTGATGAAGCGCGTCGCCACCTGGGGCGACGGCTGGATGCCGATCGGGGTGCCGCCGAGCGACGTGGCGGCGGCGCGCACGGAGATCGGCCGGCTCGCGCGCGAGGCGGGACGCGACCCCTCGAAGATCACAATCACGGTCATGATGGGCGCGCCACCCGGCATGGAGGAGGCGGCGCTGGAGATGCTCCCGCCGCGCGACATCCTGGCGGCCTATCGCGACGCCGGCGCCGATCGCGTGGTCGTCTCGATCCCCACCCTCGACAGCGCCGGTACGCTCGCGCATCTGGATCGGCTCGCGTCGGCGAAACCCTAGCCGGTGCCGCGCCCGCTCCGCATCGCCGTCGTCGGCGCGGGGTTCGGCGCGCGCATCCAGGTGCCGGGTCTTCGCGCCGGCGGCCGATTCGACGTGACGGCGATCGTCGGGCGGGACGCCGTGCGAACGCGCGCGGTGGCCGAGCATGTCGGGGTCGCGCACGCGCTCACGTCGCTCGACGACGCGCTGGCGGACTGCGACGCGGTCTCGATCGCGACGCCACCTTCCACCCACGCCGCGTTCGCGATCGCGGCGGCGCGAGCCGGGCGGCACGTCCTGTGCGAGAAGCCGATGGCGCGCGACGTGGGCGAGGCCACGGCCATGCGCGACGCCGTCCGCACCGCCGGTGTCGTCGGCATGATCGACTTCGAGTTCCGCTTCCATCCCGCCCGCGCGATGCTGGGGCGGCTCATCGCCCGGGGAGACCTCGGTGCGCCCCGTCTCGCGACGTGCGTCGACACGCTCCCCCTCTACGTCGCGCCCTACAAGGAGCCGCCGGCCTGGTGGTACGACGCCGACGCGGGCGGCGGCTGGCTCGGCGCGTCGGGCTCGCATTTGATCGACGCCGTGCGCGTCTGGCTCGGCGAGGTCGGGGCGGCGACGGCGCTCGTCGAGACGCTCGGCCGGGGCTCGGCCGACGACACGTTCGCGCTGCTGCTGCGCATGGCATCGGGAGCGCGGGCGGTGCTCCACCAGAGCGCCGCCGTGCTGGGCCCGCGCTTCTCCGCGATGCGGGTCGCGGGCGCCGATGCCACGGCCTGGATCGACGACGCATGGGATCTCTGGCTCGCGGGACGGACCGGGACGCCCGCGCGCGTCGCGATCGATGCCGACCTCGCGCCGCCGCCGGTGGAGATTCCGCCCGGCGCCGGACCCTTCGCCGCGCGCGAGCTGCCGAGCTTCGTTCGCCTGGCGGAGGCGTTCGCCGACGCCATCGAGCGCGGTCCGCGTCCGGCCGGTGCGCCGGCGCCGGCCACCTTCGACGACGGCGTCGCGTGCCAGCGCGTGATCGATGCCGCCCGCACGGCGTCGCGCGCGCAACGCTGGGTCGAGGTCTCGCCGGCGTCGCCCTGAAGGTGAAATCGAGCGCCGGCTCTCGGCGCCGGTGCCTTCGCCGGCCGGAAGGTTGCTAGCAAGATCTCAGCGTGAGCTAGGCGTGCGCCGCAAAGCATCCGCCGCGTTGACAGGACTCTTCGGCCACCGGTAACGTTCATGACCCGCCCTCGAGATCCACCTCGGGGGCCGCAGCGGGACACGGCAGACGCCATGCGCATGATCTATCCCGGCGTTCGCGAGCGACGCGCGATCGACCGCCAGCTCACCGACTTCTTCCGCACGTACGGTCTGACGCGCTTTCGGCGCGCCATCGGGGCGATCAGCCGCTTCTACCACCTGCGCACGCCCGAGGTGCAGTGGTTCGAGTACCTCGACTGGGGCAAGAGCGGCGGCCGGACCTTCGAGAACGGCAAGATCCTGCTCGTCCATCCCGAGAACTGGAAGCGCGGCCGCAAGTACAACAGCGAGCGACGCTGGATCCAGACGGTCTACCACGAGATGGGGCATTACGTGCTGTGGGCCGATGCGGAGCGCAAAGCGGACCTTTTCGCCCATGGCTTCGTGCGCGGCGTGTCGAATGGGACGCAGACGCCGGCGCCCCGCTACGGCGTCACGCAGTCACGTCCTCGCCGCCGTCGACGCCGATCACGTTCCCGCTGATCCACCGCGTCCCGGGCAGCGACAGCGCGACGATCGCGCCGGCGACGTCGTCGGGCTCGGTGAGCCGCCCGCCCGGATTGCGCCGCCGCGCCTCCGAGAAGAGGATGTCCGCGACCGGGATCTTGCGCGACGCCGGCGTGTCCGTGACCCCGGCGCGGATCGCGTTCACGGCGACGCCCTTCGACCCGAGCTCGAGCGCGAGCTGGCGAACGTGCGATTCGAGCGCGGCCTTGGCCGCCGATACGGCGCCGTAGAAGGGCATGACGCGCGTGCCGCCCGAGCTGGTCATGGCAAAGATCCGCGTCCCCTCGCCGACCAGGCCGCGGATGTGGAGGTCCTGCACCCAGTAGACCAGGCTGTGCGCCATCACGTCGAGCGTCATCTCGAGCTGCGCCTTCGTCGTCTGCTGGCCCGGCATCTCGGTGACGAGCGCCTTCAAGGTCCCGAATGCGAGCGAGTGCATGACGATGCGCAGGGGCCGTCCGCCCGTGAGCTCGCGCGCCCGCTCGCACACCTGCACGCGCTTCTCGTCGTCGGCGGCGTTGACATTGAAGAAGTGCGCAGGGACACCGGCCTCGCGCAGGTCGCTGGCGACCGCTTCGGCGGCCGGCAGCGTCGTCTTGCGATCGAGATGGACGCCCACGATCCCCATCCCGTGGCGGCCGAGCTCGCGCGCCGTCGCGGCGCCGAAGCCGCTCGATGCGCCGAGGATCACGCCCCACTCGCCCTCGAAGGGCCGCCACCCGCTCATGGCGGCCGGCAATAGCGCAAAGCTTGTCGCCGCGGCAATGCTCGACTAGGGTTTCGGCGTGGGCGGCAAAGGCGATCGGCCGAGCATCGAGAACCGCTGGTGGGTCGACCAGGGCAAGGACGGCAAGCCACTCGACCGGCCGCCGGCGCAGTTCGGCAACCGGTTCTTCCACACCGCCGCCGGCTTCAACCAGGATCGTGCGCAGCGGCGCCTCACCGATCTCAACCTCAAGTGGTTCGACGAGGCACAGCCGGAGCCCGGCGGCTGGGCGGTCCTCCACCTGCTCGAGCGACAGCGCGTCCCACCACAGCGGGTCGACAAGGTGAAGGCAGCCCTCCCCGTCCCGCGGGACGGACGCGGGATCCTGGTCGACTCCGGTGACTCCCTGCGCGCCATCATCACGGGGGCTCCGATCGGCGAGCGGCTCGTCGAGGTGCGGCTCGGCGACGAGTCGTCGTTCGACGCCTGGGTGCGCGGCGAGTGGGTCCGGGAAGTCATCTTCCGGAACTTCGACGAGGGCCTTCGCCGCTCCCCGGCGCTCGTTCGCGAGTACCTGATGACGACGCGCGCGCAGCCGATCTGCTGAGCGCCGCCCCTTTACGCCCTATTGGCAGGTGCGCTAATGGGGGGCCCGCAACGAAAGGGGGCCCCGTGGAGCCGAACGAGATTTCGGATGACGAAGCGAAGAAGCGCGTCCAGGAGGCGGTGTGGACGTGGATGGGCCGCATCATCGTCCTGCTGGTCGTCTTCATCTTCGGCGCCTTCACCGGGTGGGTGTTGTGGGGAGCCGGCGACGACGGCGCCGTGCAACTACGCAAGAACATGCCCGAGCTGCAGGGCAAGTACGACGAGCAGCGCAAAAAGGTGATCGACTGCGAGGGCAAGCTCATCGTCGTTCAGGGTCGTCTCGACGAGATCCAGAAGGCCATGCGCGGCGCGACCGCCCCGGCGGCGAACTAGGATACCGGCTCAAGACTCCCTCTTGAGCCGGGGCGAACGCGAGAGTGAAGCGTCCCCGGTACGCACGACCGGCATGTCGCGGCCAGCAAAGCTGGCGCGACACACGAGGTACGCGCCCGAAGGTGCAGCGCGGGTAGAGCTCGCGTGTGGGCTCGTGCTGGGTGCGACTCCGACCGCTGCGAGCCGCTCGCCGATTGGACGCGCCCACGACGACCTGCGTAGCAGGCGTAACAAGCCTGTCGCGCCAGCTTTGCTGGCCGCGACATGCCGGTCGCGCGTACTACCGACGCCACACGCTCGCACCCGAGCCAAGACGGAGTCTTGGCTCGGATCAAATGACCTGCGCGGCGCGGAGCCGCGCGAGCTCGTCCGGCGTGAGCCCGAGGAGCTCGGTCAGCACCTCGGCGGTGTGTTGGCCGAGCTCGGGGCCGAGCGCGCGTATCGTGCCCGGCGTGTCGGACATCTTGACGACCACGCCGGGCACCGCGACCTCGCCGAGCTTCGCGTGCGGCAGGCGCTGGACCATCTCGCGCGCGAGGAGCTGCGGGTGCGAGAGGAGCTGGTCGACCGAGTAGACGGGTGAGCACGGGACCCCCGCGCCCGACGGTCCGAGCGTCGCGACGACCTCGTCCACGGTCCGCTCGCCGACCCATGCGGCGACGATCGCGTTGATCTCGTCGCCGTGCTCGAGCCGCGCCGTCACGCCGCGGAATCGCGGATCGTCGCCCAGCTCCGGCCGCCCGATCGCCGCCGCGAGCTGCCGGAAGAGCTTGTTGCTCGCGATCGCGATCACGAGCCAGCCGTCCTTCGCGCGGTAGCAGTCGTACGGGACCGCGGCGAGATGCCGGTTTCCCACCTGCTTCGGCAGACGGCCCGAGGCGGCGAAGATGGACGGCCAGTAGTCGAGCAGCGAGAACATCGCGTCCTGGCTCGACACGTCGATCGCCTGGCCATGCCCGGTGCGGTCGCGCGCCACCAGCGCCCCGAGCACGGCAATCGCGCCGAAGAGCCCCTGTACGTAGTCGCCGAGCGAGCCGCCGCCGCGCGTAGGTCCGTTGTCCGCGAACCCGGTGAGCGACATGAACCCGCTCGAGGCCTGCGTGATGATGTCGTACGAGGGCCGGTCGCGCCATGGGCCTGTCTGGCCGAAGCCCGAGAGGCTCGCGACGACCAGGCGCGGATGCTCGCGACAGAGGTCCTCGGGCGCGAGCCCCCAGCGCGCGAGCGTACCGCCCGCGAAGTTCTCGACCAGCACGTCGAAGTGCGGCAGCAGCCGGCGCAGGATCGCGCGGCCCTCGTCCGTGCGGAGATCGAGCGTGATGCCCTTCTTGCCGCGGTTGAGGGCGAGGAAGAAGACCGGCACGCCGTCGACCGGCGGATACCCGTAGCGGCCCTCGTCGCCGCCCTTCGGCGCCTCGATCTTCACGACCTGCGCGCCCATGTCGGCGAGGATGGACGTACAGAACGGACCGGCGAGAAACCGGGTCAGATCGAGAACGCGCACGTGGGCGAGCGCGCTCATCGCGGCAGGAAGTTCTCCATGGCGCCGAGGAGGGCGTCGATGTTCGGGAACTCCGCGAGCTCGCGGCGCAGGAGGGCGTGCGTCGATTCGATCCGCCCGAGGTCGCGCTCGCCGGCCACCTCCGCGAGGAGCTGCTCCAGCTGCTTCAGGAGCGGCTGCGTCTGGAGCTTCGTCTCGACCGGGATCTCGTCGTCGAGCGCGATCAGGAGGCGGCTCCGCTCGATCAGCTTCGCGAGCATCTCGTCGTCGGTGCGTTCGGCCATCGCTCACTTCCCCTCTTTCAGCTGCTGCTTCCAGTCGAGGATGCGGGCCTTTCCACCTTCCGCTTCGGCCTCGGCGATCATCCCGGCCGCCTGGTACAGGCGCGACAGCGTCGTGTGGGCGAGCACGTCGTCCGGCGTGAGCTCGCAGAGTCGCTTGCCGGCTTCGATCGCGCGCGCGTGCTGGCCGAGGTCGTTCAGGACGAGCGCGAGGCCCTGCCACCCGTCGGCGAAGTCGGGATCGAGCGCGACGGCTTCCTCGTAGCGCTTGGTCGCCTCCTCGAGCTTGCCCTCTGCGACCAGATCGACGCCCTGATCGAAGAGCTCCCACTTGTCGGCCATGACGGCATGCGTACCCATTCGGCTGCCGGGCGGCAAGCCGATCGCGCATGCGCGACGTTGACACCCCGCGGGGGCGTTTCTAGGCTCGCCGTGGTGTCTCTCGAGGTCGATCTCGCGGCCGCGCTGCGCGCCTGCGCCGCGAACGAATCGGTGCTCGACTTCGAGGCGTGGGCGGTGCGCATCTTCCGCCACCAGTTCGACCGCAACCTGCCGTATCGTGCCTACTGCGAGCGCCGCGGGGTCACGCCGGCGACGGTGGGCGCGTGGACGGACGTGCCCGCGGTACCCGCGCGGGCGTTTCGGAGCGCGGACCTCGCATGCGGGCCGGCGGAGATCGTATTCCGCACGAGCGGCACGACGGGTGGACCCGAGATGCGCGGTCGCCACTCGATCCCGCACCTGGACCTCTATCGTGCGTCCGCCCTGCCCGCGTTCGAGCGTTTCGTCCTGCCCGACGGCGCGCGGCTGCCGTGCCTCTTCCTCCTGCCCCCGCCGTCCGTGCGACCCGACTCCTCGCTCGTCCACATGTGCGCGTGGGTGGCGGAGGCGTTCGGCGCCGGCGTCGAGTGGTTCGCGGGAGCCGCGGGCCTCGACGTCGAACGTCTGGTCGAGCGCCTCGCGACGCTGGAGCGGACGGGCGCCGCCGTCCTGCTCGCCGGCCCGACGGCGGGATTCGTGCGGCTGTTCGACGCGGGACGCGCGATCCGTCTCGGCCCCGGCAGCCGGCTCGTGGACACCGGCGGGCAGAAGGGGCTCACGCGCCCCGTCTCGCGCGCCGGCTTTCTGCGCGCCTGCTGGACGCATCTCGGCATTCCCACCTACTACTGCGTGAACGAATACGGGATGACCGAGCTCTGCTCGCAGCGCTACGACAGCGTGCTCCGCGATCGCTTCGACGGGCGAAGCCTCGATCCGCGGCGCCTCGTCGCGCCGCCGTGGCTGCGCACGCGCGTCCTCGATCCGGACACGCTCGCGACCGTCCCGGAGGGCGCAACGGGACTCCTCTGCCACCACGATCTCGCCAACGCCGGCTCGGTGTCGGTCGTGCTCACCGAGGACCTCGGCCGAGCGGTCGGCGGCGACGGAATCGAGATCGTGGGGCGCGTTCCGGGGGCGGTGCCGCGTGGATGCGGCCTGCTCCTCGCCGACCTCGTGCCGTCGTGATCGCCGGGCTGCAGCGCGAGATCGATGCCGCGCTCGCGGCGAGGGCGCGCCTGTGCGGCCGCTCGGTTCGCGAGACGGCGGCGGCGCTCGCCGCCGCCGGCGCCCGCTGGCGCAGCGATCCGGCGCTGTCGTCGAAGCTGCCGGAGGCCGCGCACCTCGGCGCGGGGATGGTCCGCGCCGTTCTCCCGATCGTCGCGAGCCAGCTCGACGCTGCACTGCTGTGCGAGGTGCATGCGCGAGAGGCGAGCGGCACGCCGCCCGCGCTCGTCGCACACGTCCTGGCGTCCAACGTCCCCGGGCTCGCCGTCCCGGCCATCGCGCTCTCGTGCCTGGCGGGTGCCGCGACCGTCGTGAAGTCGGGGCGCGCGGATCGGCTCTCGGCGCCTGCCTTTCACCGCGCGCTCGCCGCCGTCGATCCCGATCTCGCCGCCACGGTGGTGACGGCGTACTGGCCCGGCGGAGCGACCGACGTGGAGGACGCGATCCTCGGCCGGGCCGACCTGGTCGTCGCCAGCGGTGCCGATGCGAGCGTCGGAACCCTCGCTCGGCGTCTTGGCACGCGGGTCGTCGCACAGGGCGGGCGCACGAGCGTCGCCGTCGCGTTGGGCGACGTCGACGACGCCGTCGTCGCGGGGCTCGCAACCGACGTCGCCCTCTACGAGCAGCGCGGCTGTCTCTCACCCCACAGGGTCTTCGTGGTGGGAGACGCGGCCGGACTTGCCGAGCGCCTCCGTGCCGCGCTCGACGATGTCGCGCGCTCCCTCCCTCGGCCGCCGGCCACGACCGCGGAGCGCGCCGCCCATCGCCTGGCGGTCGAGGAGGCACGCTTCGGGGGCGCGACGGTCCTCGAGAGTACGGGCGGAACCGTCATCGTCGGCGGCACCGCTACCGAGGTGGGACGGCGCACGGTGTTCGTCCACGCGCTCGAGACGGCCGGCGAGGTCGGGACACGCATCGCGCCCGCCACGGTCGAGTGCGTCGGCGTCGCCGGCGTGGTGCTCGACGCCGACATGCTGCGGCGCCGGGGTGTCGCGCGACTCTGTCCGATCGGCGCCATGCAGCGACCGCGCATCGACTGGCCGCGCGGCCAGCGCCCGGCCCTGGGCTCGCTCTTTCGCCTCCCGAGCGAACCCCGTATCCAGGTGGAAGCGTGAGCGCCGATCTCTCAACGCTGTTCCTGCGGCACGTCTGCCAGACCTCGGACGCGCCGATGGGGATCGTCGTGGCGCGCGCGGCGGGCTCGACGGTGTGGGACGCCGACGGGCGGGCGTACCTGGATCTGCTCGCGGGCATGGGGGTGGCGAACGTCGGCCACGCGCACCCCGATGTGCTGGCCGCGATCCGGGAGCAAGCCGAGCGGCACCTCCACGTCATGGTGTACGGCGAGCTCGTGCAGGGGGCGCAGGTGCGCCTCGCGGCCCGGCTTGCCGAGCTGCTGCCGGCGCCGCTCTCGGTCGCCTACTTCACGTCGAGCGGCGCGGAGGCGATCGACGGCGCGCTCAAGACGGCGCGCAAGCACACCGGGCGCACGCGCTTCGTCGCGTTCGAGGGCGGCTTCCACGGCGACACCTGGGGCGCGCTCTCGGTCGGCGGCAATCCCGTCTACCGCCGTCCCTTCGAGCCGCTGCTCCCCGACGTCGCCTTCCTGCCGTTCGACGACGAGGCGGCGCTCGACCTCGTCGACGAGCGCGTCGCCGCGGTCGTGGTCGAGCCGGTGCAGGCCGAGGGCGGTGTGCGGATCCCGCGTCCCGGATATCTCGCCGCGCTTCGCCGGCGCTGCGACGAGACGGGTGCGCTCCTCGTGCTCGACGAGGTGGTGACGGCGTTCGGCCGCACGGGACGGCTCTTCGCCCACCAGCACTGGAGCGTCGTCCCGGACATCCTCGTGCTCGCGAAGGCGCTGGGCGGCGGCCTTCCGCTCGGAGCGTTCGTCGGCGCACCCGACGTCATGGCCACGCTCAGCCACGATCCGCCGCTCGCGCACGTGACGACCTTCGGCGGCCACCCGCTCTCGTGCGCGGCCGGCCTTGCGGCGCTGGACGTGCTCCTGCGCGACGACCTCCCCGGACGCGCCGCGCGCCTCGGCGCATCGCTCGTCCAGCGGATGGGGGCGCTCACCGGTCGCGGCGGCCTCGCCGAGGTACGTGGCCTCGGCATGCTCCTCGGGCTCGAGTTCGACACGCCGGAGCACTGCGCCGCGTTCGCGCGGCGCGCGTTCGAGGCGCGCCTCATCCTCAACTGGACCCTCCACCGCGACACCGTCGTGCGCCTGGCGCCGCCGCTCGTGCTGACGGACGACGAGGCCGAGCGGGCCGTCGCGACCATCGCCGGCGCGCTCGCATGACCGCGCCGTTCGCCGATCTCGTCGTCGTCGACGTCGCGGCCCTCGGGGCCGCGCCCCAGATCGCGACCTTCTTCGGCGATCTCGGCGCGCGCGTCGTGAAGGTGGAGCCCCCGCGCGGCGATCCACTTCGCCAGCTCACCGACGCGCGCGGCGTCGCGATCCAGTGGAAGCTCGTGAACCGCAACAAGTCGTGCGTCACGCTCGACGCCGCCCGCGCGCAGGGACGCGAGCTGCTGGATCGTCTCCTCGCGCGGGCCGACGTGCTCGTCTCCGCCCTCTCCGCCGAGCGGCTCGCCGCCTGGAGCCTCGGTGCCGATGCGCTGCGCGCGCGCCACCCGCGACTGGTTGCCGTCAACCTCACGACCTACGGCGCGAGCGGACCATGGGCCGACCGCCCCGGCTCGGGAACGCTCGCCGAGGCGGTGACCGGCCTCGCGCACTTGACGGGTCCTGCCGATGCGCCCCCGACCCTCGCTCCCGTCGGACTGGGCGACTACCTCGGCGTGCTCCAGGGCATCATCGCGGCGCTCGTCGGCTTGGCGACCCGCGAGCGCGGCGGGCCGACCAGGTTCGACGTCGCGATGACGGCGCCGCTTCTGGGTCTACTCGGCCAGCGCCTCGCCCAGATGGCGCGAAGCGGCGGCGACCCCGGACGTCGCGGCAATCGCTTTCCCACGATGGCGCCGCGCAACACCTACCGCGCCGCCGACGGCCACTGGGTCGCGATCACGGCGGGAACGAACGACATCGTCCAGCGCCTCCTCGGCGCCGTCGGGCGCTCCGATCTCGCCGACGATCCGCGCTTCCGCACCAACCGTGCGCGGCTCGAGAACGTCGACGCCCTCGACGCCGCCAT